>NZ_CEVIVC010000046.1:34578-36414 GCF_982290645.1 Protofrankia sp. CiP1_Cm_nod4 | reverse complement strand
ACGGCCCATCGACTGTAGCCACAGCCCCACGAGGACGACGCCCAGCCCGCCTGCCCCCGCCCTTGCCACTTCGTGCACCCTGAGCCGCACGCTCAGTCCGAATCCGGTCCAGCAACGCGGACGCCGGTTCGTCAGCGGGATCCTGCGGGACAAGTTCTCCACTGAAGGCACGCTGCAACAGAGCGCTCCGCAATCTCTCCGATCGTGCCAATGCGATATCACCGGTTTTGGACAGGCGTATGGCTCCGGTTACCATCGCGTCTACGATATCAAGCGTCTTACGTTGGACGTCCAATGGAGGAATCGGCACAGGAATCCTGCTAAGAATTTCAGAGCTAAGATTATACTGGCCGGCGGACGATGCGGAGTAGTTTTCGATGGCTTTTCTCCAGGGTGGACTCTGCGTGACCATCTGGACCCACCGGGGTTCTACAAAACCCTGTGTCAGGCAAAATCTTATCAGATAGGAGGCGAAGGCGTAGGGTAGCTCATCCTCAACTACCCCTACGCGGCCGATCAGATTTTTGCTACCGTTGGTCCGCACAAAAAGAAGATCTCTGGGGGCTAGGGAGAAGCGCGTGAGGTCGAGAGTTGAGTCAACAGCATTCTTGATATCTGACAGGTCGATGGATCCACTCTGAATGTTGGGTATGCGGAGCACGGGGTAGCCGGGGGCTCCGTAGTCACATTTTGTGGAAGTTCCGTAGCCAAAACTGTGGCACAAATCCCCGAGGCTGATAATTGACCAGTTTTTCGGGGCTGTGTACCCGGGGATGCGAAAAGACGGTGAAGGCTTCCAGCGACGACTGGCCTGTGACCGAGTGGCTTCCTGGACGGAAGATTCGTTGACTGCCTCATCATCCCGAATTGGGCGGCTGAAGTATCCCGACGCGGCACGCCCATACAGCGTTGAAATAAAACGTTGAACTTTTTCCTCTACCAGTTTGAGGCTAGAAATTCCTGCGTCGAGGCGGGAGAGGTGCTCTTCGAGGGATTCGACGATGCGGTGCTGCTCCGCGAGCGGCGCTATTGGGATCTTGATGCTCTTCAGAGAGCTGCCCGAAATACCCGCCTGGCCTGCGGTCGTTTTAATGTGCTGCCGCAGTTTTTTATTTATTTCGGACCATGCCCATGCGTAGCAAACGAAGCGACTACTTATCTCTGTGGATAGTTTTACGCGTATCAATTTATCAGGGTAGGAAATCGTCGGAGTGTTATCTGGAACTCGGGCACACGCGCCAACAAGGTTTATATTTCCGTTGTATCTGGTAAAGAGAAGATCTCCGGGTTCGGTAAGTCCATCCTTTTCCTCGATTTCATCGAGGGTCATGCCTGTATAGCGAAGATCTGAGAGATCTAGCCGCATGGGGCGCACTGCGCTGATGCGAAGGATGGGAATTCCGTCTGGAGTAGCGCTGGGTCGTGAGATATAGATTCCATTTTTGACGGAGGTTGCTACTTCCCCAAGCTCAATCCATTCCCATTCCGGATGGATGGCAAACTCGCTCAAGCCAGTTCTCGATTCAGTTCGGCCAGGAGGGCGCGGGCGTTGCGGCTCGGGAAGGCGTGGGCGAAGCCGCGGCCGCCGCCACGGGCCTTGAAAGGTTCGTGTTTGAAATCGTCCGGGCTGATGCCGGCGCTGGTGGCTACCACGGTGCGGATGGAGGTCAGCCACCAGAGCTGGTCGTCGGTGAAGGCTGCTCCGGTCTGGTGCTGGCGGTGTAGCCAGGTGTCGAAGCGGTCCTCGACCGTTGCCCGGTACGGGCGGAGCTGTTCGTCCACGCCCAACTCATACCTGATGAGCGAGATCAGGTCGGGGATGCCCGCCTCGCGTCC
>NZ_CEVIVC010000046.1:30266-34158 GCF_982290645.1 Protofrankia sp. CiP1_Cm_nod4 | reverse complement strand
GTCGGAGCGGACGGCCACACCAAGATCCTCGTAGTACGTCCAGAGTACCTGGGGTGACCAGGCGTAGTGGGGGCGGCGGATTTCCGCGTTCAGTGACCGCAGCGCCTCGTAGGCTTCCGCGGGCGCGGCCGAGCGCGGGCTGGTCAGGGCGATGGTCACCGCGGGGAGGCGGTCGCGTTCCTCCCGCAGCAGCCGGGCCCAGCGGGCGATCTGCTCGCGGGCCCGCTCCGCGCGGGGGATCTCGTGGACCCTGGTCACCTCGACGGCGGTGGTCTCGTCGATGACGTAGTCCTTGTCGCGGCGGATCTCGATGATCTGCCGGCGCAGCTCGGGGCTGCCCGTCAGCGGCGCGATCGCGTCCTCGACGAGCTGCCGGGCGGCCGCCTTGCCGCCGTCGGCCAGGGCTTCTTCCTGCCGGTCCGGGTCCACCGCCCGCACGATGGCGCCGGCGATCTCGGAGAGGGTCCGGCCGCCCGCGGCCCTGGTCAGGGCGTCGCGTTCCCCGGTGGTGAGCTGCTGGTTGAGGCGAGCCAGCCGGCCGGCCAGGATCTCGGCCTCGCTCAGGGCGATCGACTTCGTGCCGGCCCTGTCCAGCAGCTTCGCCAGCGAGACCTGCCGTTCGGTGGCGGCGGCCAGGGGCTTCGCGTCGACCAGCGGGGAGTCGGTGACGCCGACCGCGTCCACCAGGATGAAGCGGTCCTTGCGGACCGTCTCGTCCGCGTCGGGGGTGACCTCCTGGAGCTCGGTCGGGTCGATGGTGCGGGCGCCGCGTCCCTTCATCTGCTCGAACAGCACCGCGCTGCGCACGTCACGCAGGAAGATGACGCACTCCAGGGCCTTGACGTCCGTCCCGGTGGCGATCATGTCGACGGTGACGGCGACCCGCAGGCGGGGGGAGGTGCGCAGGGCGCGGATCAGCTCGTCCGGGTTCTCCCCGGCCTGCCGGCTCTTGTAGGTGATCTTCTTGGCGAAGTCGTCGCCGCGTCCGAAGATCTCCTTGACCTGGGCGAGGACGTCCTCGGCGTGGTCCTCACCGACCGCGAAGATCAGAGTCTTGGGGAGCTCGCGCCGGTTCGGCGGGAACCAGCTCCGCCAGCTGTCCCGGTAGGCGGTGAGCACCGCGCGGATCTCGTCGACGGCGACCACCGACCGGCCGATCTGGCTGGTGGTGTAGGTGAAGTCGTCGTCGAGCTCCTGATAGCGCTGCCGGCGGGTCTTCCTGTCCCGGACCCGCACGGTGGTGCCCGACTCGATCGTGGCGACGCCCTTCTCCCGCAGGTCGGTGTGTATGCGCACGACGTCGAAGTCGACGTTCACCCCGTCGGCGACCGCCTGCTGGTAGGTGTACTCCGACACCAGGTTACGGTTGAAGAAGCCAAGGGTCTGCTGGGTCGGGGTGGCGGTCAGGCCCGCCAGATGGGCGTCGAAGTAGTCCAGGACGCCGCGCCACAGGCCGTAGATGGAGCGGTGGCACTCATCCACGACGATCACGTCGAACGCCTCGACCGGGACGGCCGGGTTGTAGGCGACCTCGGCGGGCTGGTCCAGCGCGTACGGCTCGTAACCGGCCCCGCTGGCCCCGTTGGCCCCGTCGGTCTCGTCCGCGTCGTCGGTCTCGATGTCGGGGAGCTGCTCGCCGCGCAGCAGTGCGTACATCCGCTGGATCGTGCAGATGACCACCGAGGAGGTGTCCTGCAGCCCCGCCGGGCCGAGGCGGTCGATGTTGTAGAGGTCGGCGAGGCGGCGGCCGTCGTCCGGGGTGGTGAACCGGCGGAACTCGTCGTGGGCCTGGCGGCCCAGGTTGGTGCGGTCGACGAGGAACAGGACCCGGCGTGCCCCGGCGTGCCGCAGCAGCCGGTAGGTGGCCGCCACGGCGGTGTAGGTCTTGCCGGCGCCGGTGGCCATCTGGATCAGCGCCCGCGGCCGGTCGTCCCCCAGAGAACGTTCCAGGCCGTTGATCGCGTCGACCTGTGCCGGGCGCAGCCCGTTCGGTTCCAGCTCGGGGAGCTGGCGCAGGGCGGCCCGCCAGGTCGGGGCGTCCGGGTGCTCGCCGGCGCGCCGCATCCAGGCCGCGACGGTCTCGGGCCGGTGGAAGGTGAAGACCGCCCGGGAGCGGGCGTGCGGGTCCAGCCGGTTGAGGAAGTAGCTCTCGGTGCCGGTGGTGGCGTAGCGGAAGGCGAACGGTTCGGACTCCCGCCAGACGGCGTTGCGGTGCCGTTGGAGGACGCCGGCCGCGTACCGGTCGTTCTGCTCGACGGCGCTGGAGAGATGGTCGCCCTCACGCTTCGCCTCGATCACGCCGACGATCCTGCCGTCGACGTAGAGGACGTAGTCGGCGCGGCCGGTGGCCAGCGTGAACTCGCGGACCGCCACTCCCTGACCGGCCGCGGGATTGACCTGGTCGCGGTCCTGAACGAGCCAGCCGGCCTGGCACAGCATCCCGTCGATGGCGGCCCGGGCCTGCGTCTCGTTGAGCGGCGCCGGGCGCTGGGCGCGCTGGATGATGACCTCGCGCTGCCGGACGTCGACCTGACGGGGCTGCTGGCGGGTGGCCTCATAGCTGGCGTGCTGGGTGTCGCGGAGCCGCTCGAGCCGGGCGGTGAGCTGTTCGACGGTGTCGAGGAGCTGCCGGCGGTTCGCGTCGGCGCTGGCGATCAGCCGTTCGGCCTCGGCGCGGGCCCGCCGCTCGGCGTCCAGCGCGCTGGTGGATTCGGCGAGCCGCGTACGGGCCTGGGTCAGTGCCTGCCGATGGCCGGCGAGGGCCTCGCGCAGCTCGGCCAGCTCGGCCGGGTCTGTGATCGTGGCACCGTCGCCCGGGTCGGTGGGTGGGACGAACTCGGCGATCGTCCGGCGGCCGGAGACCGCGTCGTGGAACCAGATGCCCAGCTGGTAGCAGATCCGCACGGCGACCAAGGCGCGGGTGCTGTCGAAGAGGTACTCGTGGGCGGCCCTGTTCCTGTCCCGGCGCAGCCGGTCGAAGTCGGTGCGGACCCGGGCGCTGAGCACACCGGCCTTCGTCAGCGCCGCGAGCCGGTCGACCTGCCGGGTGCCGTCGAGCCGGATACCGATCCTGGCGATCATCTCTTCGGCCAGCACCTCGCCGAACTGGCCGGACTGGATCAGCGACGCGTTCGGGTTGGTGAACACCGTCGCCTCGGCGAAGGCGCCGTAGACGGCCAGCAACGGCTGGA
Source organism: Protofrankia sp. CiP1_Cm_nod4 (assembly GCF_982290645.1). Classification (NCBI taxonomy): domain Bacteria; kingdom Bacillati; phylum Actinomycetota; class Actinomycetes; order Frankiales; family Frankiaceae; genus Protofrankia; species Protofrankia sp. CiP1_Cm_nod4. Next base: position 30,967 of record NZ_CEVIVC010000046.1, on the reverse strand, counting down.
GCGGATACAGCGGCCCGAAGTTCGGCGACCCCTTCGCGGCCCCACCGAGCCGCTCGTCGACCAGCACCATCCTCGCCCTCGCCCCCGCCCAAGGCCACCAGCAAGCCCCTAACCATACGAGACCCCGGATACCGGCCCACTATCACCTCAACCCCGCAAACCCCCCGGCAGGACAACAGCATGACCACACTCCTGGCCAGAGCGGACCCCGCCGTCGCCGGCCACAACATGCACCCCGCGACCGACGACATAACGGCTTACCCGCCGACCGGCCCCGCGCGTGCGAGGAGGTGGGCGGCCTGCTCGGCAAGCCTGGCGAGCAGCGCGGTTATCTCGTCTGCCGTGGACTCATAGCCGCCGCTCACGCGGTGACCAGGTCGCGGGCGGGGACGAAGATGCTGAGTTCCTTCAGGAAGCCCGGGGTCCTGGCGATGACCTGCTCGCGGGTGAGGAACGGATGGTCGGGAATCCACGGCTCCGGCAGGCGCCTGGGCTCGCACCATGCCGGCGGTCTGACACCAGCCTGATCGAACTCACGGCGTGTCAGAACGGCGAGCAGGGTGTCGAATCCGGCGCTCCCGGTGGTCGGCGGCGCGGCCTTCCAGCCGGAGACCGCGGGATCGCCGTCCTTGAGGAGCATGCCCAGATGGTCGCGGCCCTGGGGGTGACCCGCGCGGTGGCCACCTGCCGAGGGCCGAGGG
>NZ_CEVIVC010000046.1:28436-29747 GCF_982290645.1 Protofrankia sp. CiP1_Cm_nod4 | reverse complement strand
GTCGGCCGCCCTTACACGCTGTACGTGCATGGCAACAACGACACGATGGGTGCGGTGCGGGCGGTGGAGTCGATCGCGACCGGCCTGGGCTGGCGACGGTTGCGCGAGCCGGTGACGGTAATCGGTACCCCGGATGCGAAGGACCGGGATGCCTGCTGGGAGCTGGGCGCCAGCACGGCGGCGAGTCTGATGCCGTAGCGCTCGGGTCTGGTGGGTATCGAGGAGGATTCATGCGCCATGCATGAAAGTGTGGTAGCGTGAACAGATGAGCGAGTCCGCCGACCTGGGCATCATCCAGGTGCGTGATGTCGATCCGACGACGCTCGCGGTCCTCCGCGAGCGCGCTAGATCGCTCGGCCAGTCACTGTCCGGGTACCTGCGGGACCTGATGGATGCCGACGCGGCTACGGAGACCAACGCCGAGGTCATCGCCCGCATCGCCCGCGACAGGGAACCGGTGGAGCTCACCATGGACGACATCCTCGCGGCGCGCGACGCGGGGCGGCGTTGACCCTCACGTACGTGGTTGACTGCTCGCTCGTCATCGATGTGCTGTCCGTGCGCAATGGCGACGAGGTGCTCCGGCAGCGCCTGTCCGCCCCGCGCACGCTGCACGCCCCGTACCATCTCGACGTCGAGGTCGCGTCAACAGTCCGCGGGCTTGCCGGCGGAAAGAAGATCACGGACCATCGCGGCGAGCAGATGCTGGCTGACTACGCGCGCCTGCGGATCACCCGTCATCCGGTCTGGCCCTACCACCCCCGGATGTGGGAGCTACGGCACAACCTCGGCGCCTACGACGCCGCCTACATCGCGCTCGCCGAAGCACTTGGCTGCGAACTGCTCACAGGCGACACCAAGCTCAAGAACGCTGCCGGACACCGCGCGACGGTCATCGTCACCCGGTAAAGGATCAGGCAGACTTCGACGGGTGTCCATTCAGGGGTGTGCGCCCCAGCACCCTGATGTTGATGTTGGTTTAGGCGGCGAGGGGCATGCTGGGAGCTGGGGGCCATGGTGGCCGCGCGCCTGATGCCGTAGCTGACCGCTAGTGGTCGAGCGTTCCGACTCGACCAGACGGGTGGTCGTGAGGAACGACGGGCGGTGACCAGGGTCGGGGTGTAGCTGTGTTGTGGTGGCGGGGCGAGGGTGTCGGTGGGTGTCGGTAGGGTGCGGCCATGTCGAGTCCGTCCACGCCTCATGACGCGGTGTTTCGCCGGATTTTGGGGACGCCGTCGAACGCGGCGTCACAGTTGCGTGCGGTGCTGCCGCCGGGGCTGGTGGCCCGGCTTGATCTGGACCAGCTGGCGC
>NZ_CEVIVC010000046.1:26356-27765 GCF_982290645.1 Protofrankia sp. CiP1_Cm_nod4 | reverse complement strand
CGGACGAGTTGCGCGCGGTCCTGGACGGCCCTGACGGCAGGGAGGAGTTCGCCGCCCTCCTGCGTTACATTGAGTTGGTCGGGGAGGTGGAGACCCGTGATCATCTGCGTGATCTGATCATCGCTCTTGGGCCTGACGCGGAGGAGGCATATATGACCATCGCCGAGCTGCACCGCGCCGAGGGCCGTGTCGAGGGCCGTGCTGACACGCTGGTCCAGCTGCTGACGCTCAAGTTCGGCCCGCTTCCCGAGGCGGTGCTCACGACCGTGCGGAACGGCTCCGCCGACCAGCTCCGGGTCTGGACCGCCCGCGTCCTGACCGTCGACAGCCTCGACCAGTTCCTCCGCTGACTTGCAGGCACACCGCGAGGCCCGACCCTGGCACGCCGCGAGTCGGTCATCGAGGTCCCTCACGCGTCCGTAAAGGTTCGCCGCGACGCGGCGGCGAACAAGTGTTCTACGCGGCGTGACCGCGCGACGCACGCGACTTTCTGCACGTTCTGCGACCAGATCTACTATCCCGTGCTTGAGGCGACGACTGGTCGTCCGTACGCACTCTACGTACATGGCAACAGCGACACGACCGGCGCGGTCCGCGGCGTCGCGACGATCACGACCGGCCTGAAGTGGAAGCGCCTGCGCGGGCCGCTCACCGTGATCGGCGAGGCGGACGCCGCCGCGCGCGAGGCCTGCTGGGAGTTCGGCGCCACCGTCGCCGCCAGCCTGGCGGCCGGTTGAGGCCGCCTCCGTGGCTGTGTGGATCGAATCCTGGCGTGCGGCGCCGTCCCGGATGTCGGTGTTCGCCTGTACGGTGTCGCCGTGTCGAGTCCGTCCACGCCCCACGACGCGATGTTCCGCCGGATCCTCGGTGCGCCGTCGAACGCGGCGTCGCAACTGCGCGCGACGCTGCCGCCGGCCTTCGTCGCCCGGCTCGACCTCGACCGGCTGACACCAGTCCCCGGCAGCCTGGTCGACGCCACGCTGCGGTGGCGGCACACCGACCTGCTTTTCACCGCCCCGCTCGACGGCCGTGAGGCGTTCGTCTACGTCCTCATCGAGCACCAGAGCAGCAACGACCCGCTCATGGCGTTCCGGATGCTGCGCTACGTCGTACGTGTCTGGGACCGTTACCTGGTCGATCATCCCAAGGCGACCCGGCTGCCGGCGGTGGTCCCGCTGGTCGTGCACCACAACCAGCAGGCGTGGACCGCGCCGGCCCAGGTGCTCGACCTGGTCGACCTCGCCCCGGACCTCGCCGACGCCTGGCGGGAGTACCTGCCCCGGTTCCAGTTCCTCCTCGACGACCTGGTCCGTGTCGACGAACGGGAGCTGCGGGAGCGGTCGCTGACCCACTCGGTGCGGCTCACCCTGCTCCTTCTCAAGATCGCCCCGGGGAATCCTCGGCTGGCG
>NZ_CEVIVC010000046.1:0-26029 GCF_982290645.1 Protofrankia sp. CiP1_Cm_nod4 | reverse complement strand
TGGACGAGCTGCGCGCGGTCCTGGAAGGCCCTGACGGCAGGGAGGAGTTCACCGCGCTGCTGCGTTACATTGAGCTGGTCGGGGAGGCAGACACACGTGACCAGCTGCACGACCTGATGGCCGCTCTTGGCCCTGAGGCGGAGGAGGCCCACATGACCATCGCGGAGATGCTCCGCGCCGAAGGCCGCGTCGAAGGCCGCATCGAAGGCCGCGCCGAGACGCTGGTCCAGCTGCTGACCCTCAAGTTCGGCCCGCTTCCCGATGCGGTGCTGACCACCGTGCACAACGCCTCCGCCGACCAGCTCCAGGCCTGGACCGCCCGGGTCCTGACCGCTGACACGCTCGATCAGCTCCTCGACTGACCAGCAGCCCGCCACGACGGGCCTGTACGGTTCAAGGACGATCGGCGGCATCAGGCCGCCGCGGTGACGGACACCTCCCGGGGAATCCCGAGCTCCTCGATCAGGCCGACGAGCGTCTCGCGCAGGTCGTCCAACTCGTCCTGCCCGGTGGCCCCCTCGTATGGGCACCCACACCTGGACGCAGCTGCGCATGCGCGCACCAGACAGCGTCCTCGTCGCACTCGACGAGGATCGGGAGGGCGTTGGACAGGGCCTCCGATCGACAGCGGCGGCGAGCCCCATGCGACACGTGGTGTGACCGTGCGGCGTACGCGACTTTGTGGTGCGCACCGTGAGGAAATGCCGCTGGGATGTCAGGGACGGTATGCGCCGCGGCAGTGGTCGATGTCGAGGACCTGTATCTCCCGAGTGCCGTCGTCGATCCGGTAGCGGACACGGTACTCACCCCGTCGCGCCCGCCACAGCCCCTCGAAGGGCTTGCGCAGGGGGCTTCCGACGACGCGTGGACGATCCAGCAGCGGACCGGAGATGAGCTCCCACGCCGCGAAGGCCGCCGCCTCCGGCAGATGTTGGCTCAGGGCGCGGCGAGCGCCGGGCGAGAGGACCAGCCGGTAGGGCGGCCCTGCGCCGTCAGCCTTCACGCTGCTCGTGTCGTCGCCGCATGATCGCGGCTATTTCCGCGCCGGTTGTCACGTCACCGGCGGCGACGGCCTCGTCCGCCGCTCTGATCCTGGCCACGGCCGCTGGATCGGAGAGGAGTTCCAGTGTTGCCTCCATGGACGCCAGATCTTCGGCCGACATCAGGACGACGTACTCGCGGCCGTTGCGGGTGATGTGGACACGTTCGTGTGTGCGGTCGACCTCGTCGGCGATCTCTGACAGCCGGGCCTTGACGTCCGAGAGAGGCAGCGTCTGCATAGACCAGAATTCTAGTCTTTCGGCTGTCCGCTGTCGATCTCGCGATCGAGGCCGAGGCGCGGACCGGGAGCGGCGGCCTGCCCAGCGCCGGGCGGAGCGGCTCACCCGCCGGTCGACCGCTCGCGTGCGAGAGATCTGCCACCCGTACCTCGAGGCGACCGTCGGCCGGTCCGGCGCACCCCACGTCCACGGCGGCAGCGACACTACCGGTGCCGTCCGCGGCGTCGAGACCATCACGACCGGCCTGAGATGGAAGCGGTTGCTTGACCCGCTGGCCGTGATCGGCGAGGTGGACGCCGCCGGGCACGAGGCCTGCCGGGAGCTCGGGCCACAGCCGCTGCCAGCCTGACGAAGGCTGACGCCCGTCCGCCGACGCGACACCGTGGCATGTGACCCCTGAGGTTCGTGCACGATCCGCTCAGCGGCCGAAGTATTCCCTCAGCGCCGAAAGCAGCCGGTCGACGTCGTTGTCGTCGTTGTACGGCGCCAGCCCGAGCCGCAGACCGCCGGCGTCACCGAGGCCGAGCCGATGGGAGGCCTCGTAGGCGTAGAAGGAGCCAGCGGGGGCGTTGATCCCGCGCTCGCCGAGGAAAGCCCGGATGTCCTGCGGGTCATGGCCATCGAAGGTCGTGAGGAGGGTTGGCGTGCGGCGGACCGCTCGTGACCAGAGCGTGACCCCGGGCAGCTGGCGCAGCCCCGTCTCGATCCGTTCGCGTAGGACGTCCTCGCGAGCCTGAAGCGCCGCCATCGAAGCGAGGAGCCTTCCGCGCCGGTCCGCGCCTGCGCCGGCCGCGCTGGGCGCCAGGTCGGCAAGGAAGTCGATGGCTGCCGTCGTGCCGGCCATCAGCTCGTAGGGGAGGGTGCCGAGCTCGAACCGCTCGGGCACGGCATCGGTCGCGGGCCACAGCTTGTCGGGGGAAAGCCGCTCGAGGAGATCGGGCCTGCCGTAGGTGACGCCGCAGTGGGGGCCGAGGAACTTGTAGGGGGAACAGGCGTAGAAGTCGGCGCCGAGGGCCGGTACGTCGATCGCCGCGTGCGCCGAGTAGTGCACAGCGTCGACGTGCAGCCAGGCTCCGACGGTGTGGGCCAGCTGGCTGATCGCGGCGATGTCGGGCATGGTGCCGATCAGGTTGGAGGCCGCCGTGACCGCGACCAGCCGCGTGGCGGGGGAGAGGACACGCTCGATCTGGTCCGGCTCGAGCTCGCCGGTCTCGGGGTCGAAGTCGGCGAACCGGACCGTCGCCCCGACCGCCCGCGCGGCGATCACCCAGGGCCGGACGTTGCCGTCGTGGTCGAGCCGTGTGACGACCACCTCGTCGGCCGGACCCCACCGTTTCGCGATCGTGCGGGCGAGGTCCATCGTGTTCTGCGTCATGCTACGACCGAAGATCACGCCGTCCGGCTCGACGCCGAGGAAGTCGGCGAGGGCGGTACGGCAGGCGACGACTGCGTCCTCGGCGTTGCGCTCGGCGAGCGTCACGGTGCCACGGTTGGCCAGCGGGCGGATGAGCGTGTCGTGGACCGCCCGCGCCACGACATCGGGAGTTTGCGAGCCCCCCGGCCCGTCGAAGTGGGCGGCGCCAGCGGCGAGTGACGGGAAGCGGCTGCGGACCGCGGCGACGTCGTAGGCGGCGATGCCGTAAGCGGTAGCGGCGTCTGGGACGGTGTGGGGCTCGGTCACCACCCCAAGCCTGCCAGCACCGTTCGTCACCGTCGGGCCGTCCGTATCGGCACGGGACCGCGGGTGATCAGGGCCTCAGGAGGAGGGCCGGCGGAGCCGTGCCGGTCACGGGGCCGATGGACGAGGTGTCACGGGGGCGCGGCGGGCGGCCGGCACGCGGTCCTGCACCTGGAGAACGTCCTCACCGAGCCGCACGCGGTGACCATCCGTGACGGTCTGGAATTCCCGAACTATTTCGTGACCTGGGACGCCGGCCGGCCGACCGGCCCGGACGCACCCGGTTACGCCAAGACGATGTTCAGCCAGCTTGCCTGGTGGGCGGCCGCACTTCAGAAGGCACGCGCCGAGACACCCCATCCCGGCTGACCGCGATCACTCGGCGTGGCGAAGCCCCTGCCCGTCCGAAGCGAAGAAGAAGATCATGGTAATGAGGAAACAAGTGGCTGCCACAGCAGCCACTTACACACTCGTTCCGCTGAAGGAGCTGAAGGGGGTTGTGTGGTGGGTGGTGTGGGCAGGTTGGTCGGGTGTGGCGACGTGTGGTCCCGCCCCTGTGCCACCACCTGCCAACCGGGCGCGCGGTAGGTCATGACCACGAGGCGACCGGCATGGTGGCCACCTGGCGGCTGCCGAGGGCCATAGCATGGTCGCGATGCCGACCCTGCTGACCGTTCACCACACGCCCTCGCCGACCATGCAAGTGATGTTGGAAGCGGTGCTGGCCGGTAGCCGAGACGAGGCGATCGAGGGCGTCGATGTCGTCGTCAAGCCGGCCTTGGCGGCGACGGCTGTCGACGTGCTCGCCGCCGACGGCTACCTCCTCGGCACGCCGGCGAACATCGGCTACATGTCCGGCGCGCTCAAACACTTCTTCGACCAGATCTACTATCCGATCTTGGAAGCAACGGTTGGTCGCCCGTACGCCCTCTACGTCCATGGCAACAGCGACACGACCGGAGCGATCCGCGGGGTCGAGGCTATCGCGACCGGGTTGAGGTGGAAGCGCCTGCGCGAGCCGCTGTCGATCGTCGGCGAGGTAGACGTCGTGGGCCGAGAGGCGTGCCGGGAACTCGGAGCCACCGCGGCCGCATCACTGATGTTCGACTGATGTGAGCCAACCGACGTACTGTGGTAGATCAAGGGCGGCACACGGCATCGACCGAAGCCATCGCATCGTCGAGACGCCCATCCTCCTGATCGTCCACGACGCCGTCGCCCGCCCGGTGCGGACCGGCGACGCGGGCGAAACCGAGTGCCGCGCGGTTGTCGTGTCTGCGAGGATCGGGGCATGGACGAGACGCTCGTTGGCATCGCGACGCGTGACGCTGTCGCCGTGCTGCGTCAGGCAGGCGCCCAGTTCGCCTATCTGCACGGCAGCCGCGCCGTCGGGTGCCAGCGGGCGGAATCGGACATCGATATCGCCGCCTACTTCGGCGGGCCGCGGCCTCCGGACTCCTTCGACATACTCCTGCCACCCGGCGTCGACCTCCTTGTCCTCGACAACGCGCCGCTCGAGCTCGCGGGCAGAGTCGCGGCCGGCGGGCGGCTGCTCTTCGAGGACGACCGGGCCGCGCGGGTGCGCTGGGAGGCGATGACCAGAAAGATCTACTTCGACGAACTCCCGCGGATCACTCGGGCGCACCGCGAGTTCGCCGCAGCTCTTCTGGACCGGAGCGCATAGCAGGTGGTCGACGAGGCCCGGGTGCTACGCCTGCTCCGCGCGATCACCGACGACCTGTCCGTGCTCCGCCGCGAGTCGGATGCCAGCGATGAGCGCCGCGCGGACCCGATCTGGCTGCGCGGGGTGAAGTACACCTTCGTGACGGCGATCGAGGCCTGCGTCGACGTCGCGCAGCATATCTGTGCGACGCAGGGCTGGGGACCGCCGGCGGACAACGGCGATGCGGTCCGTCTCCTTGGCGTCCATGGAGCGCTGGCCTCTGCGCTCGCGCTGTCGCTCCGCAAGGCTGTCGGCTTCAGAAACGTCCTCGTCCACGACTACATCGACGTCAACGATGAGATCGTCGTTGCTCGGCTGAACGCCCTTGATGATCTTGACGAATTCGTCCGGGAAATAGCGGCGTACGTGTCTGTCGCCGGGGCGTAGCCGGGGGCCCGGGCGCGATCGCGGTCCGACCCCTGACGACGGCACAGGACAACCGGGTTCCGCTGGACGTGGAGGCCAACCTCATTGTCACGTAATGTAGCTAGCTGATGCACCCGAGTTCCGGGCGCTTCTGCGACCAGATCTACTATCCGTGCCCTGAGGCGACTATCGGCCGGCCGTACGCACTCCACGTCCATGGCGGCAGCGACATGACCGGCGCCGGCCGCGGTGTCGAAACCATCACGACCGGTCTGAAATGGAAACGCCTGCGCGGCCTGTTGGGAACTCGGGGCGACGGTCGCGGCCGGTCTGATGCCCGTGTGATCTGGACGGGCCAGGAAGATCGTCAGGGAAGGACGGCTGTTCGTCTTTGCGAGACGACGCGACGGCCGTCGATGGCCACTGGTGCTGATGCCGACACTGGAAAGGAACCCGACGAATGGGTACGCGGTGCGTTGTTCTTGACATCGGGGGTGTGCTGGAGGTGACGCCGCCGACGGGATGGGTGCGGCGATGGGAGCAGGAGGCGGGGCTGGCGGCGGGCATTGTTCTCGAGCGCCTGCATGACGTTCTCCTCGCGGGCTCGGTGGGGACGATGTCAGAGGCTGAGGTGATCGCCGCGGCCCGCACACGGTTGAGTGTCCCCGAGGACCAGCTGACCAGCTTCTGGACTCTTATGTGGAAGGAATACCTGGGGACGTTGAACGTCGAACTGTTCGCATGGTTCCGGGGGCTCCGGCCGCGATTTCGCACTGGAATCCTGAGTAACAGTTTCGTCGGTGCGCGCGAGCGTGAGCAGGAACGCTATGGCTTCGCAGACGTCACCGATGTGATCGTGTACTCCCACGAGGTCGGGTTTGCCAAGCCGGATCCGCGGGTGTACGCATTGACGTGCGAGCGGCTGGGAGCCGCTCCAGGCGACATGGTCTTTCTGGACGACACCCCTGCGGCCGTCGAGGGCGCTCGCGCGGCCGGTTGGCAGCCGGTTCTCTTCCGTGCCACCGCGCAGGCGATCGCGGACGTCGAGGCATGCCTGGCGATCTGATGGTCTGCGCCAGGCCGCCTGCTCCAGGTGATGAGTTGGGTGCGGTTCGTCGATTTTCACGCGGCGGGGGTGTCGGTGCTGCGCAGGATGTACAGGTCGTCGCCGAAGACGGCGGTGATCTGGATCCGGCATCCGAGGGCCTGGACGACGAAAATGACGCGGACCCCCACTCGTCCACAGCGCGAAGTTTAGCAAACCCTCGACATCCGAGCATCGGACCGGCGCGGCGGAGCCGGCTGCCCCCGACAGTGGAACGTCTGCCGGCAACGCCTCCCATCGCTCATCGATGCGACGAGGCGCGTAGCGTTGTCGCATGTTGTTTCGTGTGCCGGAGGTCGACGCGGCCGACGAGCGCGTGCTGGCCGAGCTCGAGCGGTTCCGCGGCGAGCTGCGCCACCAGGTCGTCGAGCCGCGCCGTTGGCTGGGGCAGCTGCGGCGCAGCCTGATCGCGGGCGCGATCCGGGGTTCGAACACGATCGAGGGCTACACCGTCGACGTGGCGGACGCCGAGGCGGTGGCGGCTGGCGAGGAGATGCCGACGGCACACGACGCGCAGACCCGTGCCGCGGTCACCGGCTACGCGGAAGCGTTGACCTACGTGCTCCAGGCCGCCCGGTTCGAGGTCTTCGCGTTCCACCCGATACTGCTGTCGGCACTGCACTTCATGATGCTTCGCGGTGACCTTGACAGGTCGCCCGGCCGGTACAGAGCAGGGCCGATCTGGGTGTCCGGCGCGCCGGACAACCCGCCGCTCTACACCGGGCCGGATGCCGAGCGCGTGCCGGAGCTCATGGACGAGCTGTGCCAGTGGCTCCAGAACGGGGACCAGGATGCCCCGGTCTTCGTCCGGGCCGCGATGGCACATCTGAACCTGGTCAGCATCCACCCATGGCGTGACGGCAACGGGCGGATGGCTCGCTGTCTACACACACTGGTGCTCGCCCGGCAGCTGATCCTCGCGCCGGAGTTCTCCAGCATCGAGGAGTGGCTCGGATCGTCCCCCCACAACACCGCGATGTACTACGCGGCGCTTGGAGATGCGCAGGGCGGGAGCTTCCAGCCGGAGCGCGACGCGCACGGCTGGCTGCGCTTCTGCCTGCGCGCCCACCACCTGCAGGCCCAGCTGGTCCAACGCCGCCTCGACATCGCGGCCGAAATCTGGAAAGTGCTGGCCGACCAGGTAGCGGCCGCCGGGCTCGGCGAGCGCACCGTCGCCGCCCTCTACGCGGCGACCCGGCCGGAGGGCGCGCGCCGCGCCACCTACATGCGCGACGAAGGGCTGACCCGCGACCAGGCGATCCGCGACCTGCAGGGGCTCAGGGCCGCCGGCCTGATCGAGGAGGCCGGCCATGGCCGCACGCAGCGCTACCTCGCCGCCGGCCCCGCCGCCCAGGCCGAGCGCTCCGTCCGCGTCGCGATCACCGCCCAGCCGCTTCGCGACCCCTACGGCGTCGACTGATTCCCTGGCCCGTATCCCTGATGATCAGGGTGCTGGCTCGGCCGCGGCCTGATCACCGCAGACCCCGAGCGTCAACCAGACCGGGGGCCGACCCTGCTATGGGAAGGGCAGCGAGCTGGCGACTCACAGCGCCGCCGCTCTCCGGCGGGTCAAGCACACCCTCAACAGGCGATCCCGCCCCACCCCAGGGAGCCGTCGTGTCACCCGCGGCTCCGCGCATGTGTTCCTCAGCTTGCCCGAGCAGGTGATCATGGAGCGCTTCGAGTGCGAGGAGGTTCGTGCCGTCCTGGCCAACATAGCGTCATGGTCGAACCTGCCGATCCAGGAGGACACGTCCGCCGGCGCCCACCCGTTCGGTGCCCTCCACGCCTGGAGCGGTCGGACGACCGCCCGAACGGTCGAGCGCACGCTGCGCCGCCAGGAGATCAGCGATCGTGTTCGCAGCCGTGTCTCGAAGGCCCGGCTCTCATAAGTACGGTTATGATAACTGTGCTTACGAGAATCGATGGGGAGTGGCTGATTGGTTACGCTGGAGCGTCCGGTGGACATGTTCGACCGGGAGTTCGAGTGGGACGCGCTGACACGGTTCGCGACGGACGACGCGATCGGCGCGACACTGGGGGTTGTGTCCGGCCGGCGTCGGCAGGGCAAGACGTTCCTGCTCCGCGCGCTGTGCGAGGCCACCGGTGGGTTCTTCTTCGGGGCGGACGAGGCCACGGACGGCGAGTCGTTGCGCCGGATCGGTAGTGCGTTGGCCGATCGGGTGGGCGCGCCGGCGCCGCTGATGTTCGATGACTGGTACCCCGTGTTCGACGCCCTGCTCGAACTGGGCCGCGAGCGTGCCATGCCGGTGGTGATCGACGAGTTCCCGTACCTTGTCCGGGCGAACCCGCGGCTGCCGTCGATCATCCAGAATGTGCTGGCGCCGCGGCGCTCGCAGCGCGACGAGAGCCGCACGCGCCTGTTGCTCTGTGGGTCCGCGATGTCGTTCATGGGCGGCCTGCTCGCGGGCGGTGCACCGCTGCGTGGCCGGGCCGGTCTCGAACTCGTCGTCGCGACGCTCGACCACCAGCTCGCGGCCCGGTTCTGGGGCGTCGACGACCCCGTGACCGCGCTGAAGGTCCACGCGATCGTCGGCGGCACCCCGGCCTACCGCCGCGAGTTCGCCCGCGATGACACTCCAGCCGGCCCCGACGACTTCGACGCCTGGGTAACCCGTACCGTGCTCTCGCCGACCAGCGCCCTCTTCCGCGAGGGCCGCTACCTGCTCGCCGACGAGCCGGACCTGCGTGATACCGCGCTCTACCACTCGGTTCTCGCCGCGATCGCCGAGGGCAACGCGTCACGTGGCGGGATCGCGTCCTACCTCGGACGGAAGTCGGGGGATCTCGCCCATCCGCTCACCGTCCTGGCCGACTGTGGACTGATCACTCGGGAGCCGGACGCGTTCCGCGACAACCGCACGCAGTTCCGCATCGCCGAGCCGCTGGTGACCTTCTACCACGCCGTGATGCGACCCATGTGGTCCGATCTTGAGCACGCACGCGGTACCCGCCGGCTCGCCCAACTCTGGAAGATCGGCCAGCGCCGTTTCGTCGGCAACGTCCTCGGGCCGCACTTCGAGCGGGTGTGCCGATCCTGGACCGCGCACCACGCCGCGCCGGAACGATTCGGTGGAGGTCTCGTCAGCCGGGTTGCCACGGGCGTCGTCAACGACCCGTCCGCCCCCACCAGCCATCAACTCGACGTCGTCGCCTTCGGCTATGACGACGACCAGGAACGTCTCCTGATGATCGGTGAGGCCAAGTGGGGCGACACCATGGGCCTCGCCCACCTGGAACGGCTCAGGAGAATCCGGGAACTGCTCAGCGCCCAGGACCGCCCGGGTGCGGCCACCGCGCGACTCGCCTGTTTCAGCGTGGCGGGTTTCAGTGAACAACTGGTCGCGGCCGCCGGCCAGTCACCGGACATCCTGCTCGTCGGCCCGGCAGACCTTTACGAGCCGATCTGACGGGCGCCTTCCCTCGCCGCGCTCGCCCTCGCCTCTCCGTCTGTGTGTCACCGGCACGGTCCGTCGTTGCGACGAACTCATTAGGATCATGGCCGTGAAGGCGGACGTGGAAGACGCGATGATCGCTGTCCCGGCCGGGCGGGTGACGCTGTCGGACCGGCGAACGCGGCGGCGGTGGTCCGTCGAGCTCGCGCCATACCATCTCGCCGCGTTTCCGGTCACCCAGGCGCGGTACGCACAGGTCACCGGTGAGCGGCCCGGCGCCGCCCGGGGGGACCGGCTGCCCGTCGAGAGCGTTTCCTGGTGGGACGCCGTCCGGTTCTGCAATGCGATGTCACAACACGAGGGGCTGGCCCCCGCGTACGACATCCGTGCTGGCAGCGAGGATGTCGAATGGGATCTCTCGGCGGACGGGTACCGGCTGCCGACCGAGGCCGAGTGGGAACACGCCTGTCGTGCCGGCACCACAGGCCCACGGTATGGTCCGCTCGACGACATCGCCTGGTACCGCGCCAACTCGGACGAGCGCATCCACGAAGTGGGTGGCAGACAGCCCAACCCGTGGGGCCTGTACGACATGCTGGGTAACGTCTGGGACTGGTGCTGGGACATCTACGACATCGAGGTCTACGGCACATACCGGGTGTTGCGTGGCGGAGGGTGGTTCGACCAGCACTGGAGCTGCCGGGCGTCCGTGCGCCGCCGCGGCCATCCGAACTTCCAGGTCGACGACGTGGGGTTCCGCGTCGCGCGGTCCGTTCCCCGCTGACGCACGCGTCTTTGCCTCGATCGCCGGACGCCCCGCCGGGGTCTGCGGGCAGCGCCGTCACAGCGATCCGAGTCGTATCGCCCCGGTCAGCGTCGCCAGCGCTGTGGCCCGGGCGCGCGCTGGATGAGTGGCGTGGCCGGAGTTATCCCGGGTGCGGCCACATGATGGAGACTGGCGGAAAGGGTTGACCTTCACGTCCGCGTCAGGGTTTAGCGTCCGGCGACATGACCGGATTCCAGTCGTCCTCCGTTGTTTCGGACCAGCCGCCGGCTCTCGCCGGGGACAGCGTTGGTTGGCAGGTGCACCTGGCCGCCCGTCCCGTTGGGACGCCCACTCCCGCTGACTTCGCTCTCGTGAGGACGACGGTCCCGCCGCCGTCGGCGGGGCAGGTGCTCGTGCGCAATCTGTTCCTGTCCCTGGACGCGGGAGCGCGGCTACGGATGAGTGACGTCGGTGTGCCGATTCCGCTGTACGCGGTGGGCGCGGTGATGGACGGGGACGCCGTCGGGGAGGTCGTTCTCAGCGCCAGTCCGGATCTCGCCGTCGGCGATCTGGTTCACCATGGCATGGGGTGGCGCGAGTACGCGGTCGCCGACGCGGCGCGGTTCCGCCGGGTCGACGGCCGGGTCTTCCCGACGCTGTCCGCGCATCTCGCGCCGTACCTGACGGCGTGGGCCGGGCTGGTCGACGTTGCCGGGCTGACCGCCGGGGACACCGTCTTCGTCTCGGGGGCCGCCGGCGCGGTGGGCGGCCTTGCCGGCCAGATCGCCCGGCTGAAGGGTGCCGGCCGGGTCGTCGGCAGCGCCGGCTCGCCGGCCAAGGCCGCCCACCTGGTCGAGGAACTCGGTTTCGACGCCGCGTTCGACCACCACGATGGCCAGCTCGCCGACCGGCTCCGGCAGGCCGCTCCCGGCGGCGTCGACGTGTACTTCGACAACACCGGCGGCCCGCAGCTCGAGGCTGCGATCGAGGTGATGAACCCGCACGGCCGGATCGCGCTGTGCGGAGCGCTCGCGTCGCAGAACGGCGGTGCCGGCGCGGCCGGGCCGTCGAACCTGGTCCTCGCGATCGCCAAGCGGCTCAGGCTGCGGGGATTCCTCACCAGTGACCACCTGAGCCGGACGGACCAGGCCCGGGCCGAGGTCGCCGAGTGGCTCCGGCAGGGACGCCTCCACCTCGACGAGACCGTCGTCGACAGCCTGGAGAACGCCCCGCGGGCCTTCGTCGACATGCTGGGTGGCGCGTACACCGGCAAGGTCGTCGTCCGGCTGTCGCGGTAGACCCGCCCGGCTACCGTTACCCGGGGAAGCCTCGGGGAGACGTCGGAGAAGTGTCGGGGCCGGCGTGGGGCCGGCGTGGGGGAGAGGTGAGAACCATGCGGATCGGTGAACTGGCCCGCGCGGCCGGTACGACCACGCGCACGCTGCGGTACTACGAGGAGCAGGGGCTGCTCAGCCCACGGCGTGCCCCCAGCGGCTACCGGCTCTACGGCAGCGCGGACGTCACCCGGGTCGACAACATCCGCAAGCTGCTCGCGAGCGGGTTCACCGTCCGGGACACCTGTTCCTTCCTGGGTTTTCTCGACCGCCCGCTGCCGGACCATTTCCGTCCGGCGCCGATGTGCGAGGACGCGCTGGCGGTCGCCGCTCGCCGCCTCGCCTCACTCGACGAACGCATTGCCGCCCTGACCCAGCTCCGCAACCGCCTGGCGAGCCGCCTCCCCGAACTGACGGTGAACAGCATGGATGACGATACGATGGCTAATGTGGACGGCAGTTCTTCGGTATCGGCAGCGATGACGTTGGTGAACGAGGGGGATGGCGTGGTCGCCGTGGCCGAGACGAACATGCCCACGCTCACAACCGACCTGGTACGTACCACACCGGAAAACGTCAGGTGATAAGGATTGCTGGCCGTCCGCTGCCAGCGCGCCGCCGTATCCTGCCGAAATTCATGAGACCTCGGCCATAATCCGTTCGCCATCGCCGCGGGTAAGGCGGCCGCGATTACTCATTATGTAGTACCCCGGGACGCCAATGGCTTTGAGGCTTTTCGTTACATCTTTCAGGTCATCCCGGACGTCTTTTCTCCCGCGAGGCATCCGCTCCTTCGGGTCACCGGTGGCATGATGATCGTCTATTTGTTTCCAGGACTCGTAACCGAGCCTCCTGAACTCCTCCAACGGGGCGTCGACACCCGGTTTCGCTCGCCACTTCCTGTCGGTGACGTCCATTTCCTGGCGGGCGGTTTAGATGACGGGGCTGATCCGGTGCTCTTTCCCGGGCCTGTGTGGCGAGGGGCTACGTGTCCATGCGCTGGCCTCGAAGCACACCGTCAGCCAGAGGGCCTCGGTGATGTCGAGTATCACATCGCCCACGACAGGGGTATGTGTGAATGTGTGATGGCGTCGCGTAAACCCGCGGACACAGGGCGAGAGGCGAGCTCACGGGCCAGTCCATCGAACCGCAGGTCCTCGGGTGATATGTGCTGGGGCTCCCATCCATACGGACCCGCCTGCTCCCAGCGGTCCGGTCGTTCCGCATGCGCGGTGTGTCCAGCGCTTGTTGGATCTCGACTGTGGTTACTGTGAGTGTGCGGAATCTTGGTCGTGCCGCGGCTACCCGGGATGGCCGTGCCCACGTGGGAGACCAGCGGTTCAGCCCTGTGATTCATCCGAGGCCTCGTTTCGGCAACGTGCGGCCTACATGGTTGCCTCGTGTCGGCGGCGGTTGGCCTGTCTTTCCATCGTTCCCCGTGTGAGTCGTCGAGGCATCGGGAGGGCCGTCAGGTCGGGGTGGCGGAGGTGGAACGGCACCGAGATCCCGCTGCCGGAATTAGATGTCGGTGCGCGTCTGTACGGTGCCGCTATGTCGAGTTCGTCCTCGCCGCATGACGCGGTGTTTCGCCGGATCCTCGGTGCGCCGTCGAACGCGGCGTCGCAGCTGCGTGCGACGTTGCCGTCGGCTCTCGTCGAGCGGCTTGACCTCGATCGGCTGGTCCTTGTTCCTGGCAGTCTGGTCGATGCCACGCTGCGGTGGCGGCATACTGACCTGCTGTTCACCGCTCCGCTCGACGGTCGTGAGGCGTTCATCTACGTTCTCATCGAGCATCAGAGCAGTAACGATCCGCTCATGGCGTTCCGGATGCTGCGCTACGTCGTGCGTGTCTGGGATCGTTATCTGGCCGATCATCCCGGAGCGGTTCGGTTGCCGGTGGTGGTCCCGCTGGTCGTGCACCACAACGAGCATGCATGGACCGCCCCGGTTCAGGTGCTTGACCTGGTCGACCTGGACCCGGAGCTCACCGACGCCTGGGGGGAGCACCTGCCCCGGTTCCAGTTCCTCCTTGACGATCTGGTTCGCGTCGACGAGCGGGTGCTGCGGGAGCGGCCGCTGACCCATTCGGTGCGGCTCACCCTGCTTCTTCTCAAGATCGCCCCTGGCAATCCCCGGCTGGGTCTGGACCTTTGGCCGTGGGTGGACGAACTGCGCGCGGTTCTCGAGGGCCCTGACGGCAGGGAGGAGTTCGCCGCTCTGCTGCGTTACATTGAGCTGGTCGGCGAGGCGGACGCCCGTGACCAGTTGCATGATCTGATCGTCGCTCTTGGTCCGGAGGCGGAGGAGACCTACATGACCATCGCAGAGATGCTTCGTGCCGAGGGCCGTCAGGAGGGCCGTCAGGAAGGCCGTCAGGAAGGCCGCGTCGAGACGCTTGTCCAGCAGCTGACCCTCAAGTTCGGCCCGCTTCCCGAGGCCGTGCTCACCACCGTGCGCAACGCCTCCGCCGACCAGCTCCAGACCTGGACCGCCCGCGTCCTGACCGCTGACACCCTCGACCAGCTCCTCCGCTGACCGGCTGCCACGCCACGGCGAGCCCTGCCCGTCGATCTGGTGATCTGTGTGGAGATCCCCATCCTCCGCCCACGGGCCGAGGGGTTCGTCGGTGTGTCCGTGACCTCGCGGCACCGCGGCGTCGTTCCGTTCGGCCTCGGCCGGCTGACGTCGGCTCGCTGACGCTGGGAAGCGCTGGAAGATGGTCGGTGGGATGAGCGCGACGCCTGTTGCCAAGGAGGTTGCGGCTGCTCGCGGTGGCCGGAACCTGTTCGACCGTTTCCTCGTGGGCCGGACAGGGCGATGACGCGGCCGACGGGCGTGCGAGAGCCCGCCGCCGGCCGTCGGCGTCAGCGGCCGAGGCCGGCGTCGCGGGCCTTGATGATGGCGGCGGTCCGGTCCGGAACCGCCAGTTTGACCAGGATCTGCGAGATGTGGTTGCGCACGGTCTTCTCGGCGAGGAACAGCTTGCCGGCGATCTGCCGGTTGCCGTCTCCTGCCGCGGCGAGTGTAAGCACTTCGCGTTCGCGGGCGCTCAGCTGTGGGAAGGGAAGGTTGGGTCTGGTGGCTTCGCGTAGTCCGATCAGCCGGCGGGCCATCCCGTCGCCGAAGAAGGCGTGGCCACGGGCGACCGACCGTACCGCCTGCACGATGTCGTCGCGGTCGGCGCTCTTGAGCAGGTAGCCGAGCGCGCCGGCATCGAGCGCGGCCTGAAGGGCGTTGTCGTCGGCGTGCATGGTCAGGATGAGGACGGCGACGGACGGGAAGCGCTCGCCGATCTGGCGGGCGGCTTCGGTCCCGTCCATCTTGGGCATGGTGAGATCAGTGAGGATGACATCCGGCGTGTGCCGGGCGACGGCTTCCAGGAGCTCCTGCCCGTCGGCGGCGTCGCCGACGACCTCGACCTCGTCGGTGGCCTCCAGCGCCGCGCCGAGCCCGAACCGGTACATGGGGTGGTCGTCCGCGATGACGACCCGGATCGGCCGCTCGGCCCGTGGTGTGGTCATGCTGCCCTCCGTGGCTGGCCCGCCAGCGGGAGTGTGGCCAGGACGATGGTCCCGGGCTGGGCATCGATGAATGCCAGCGTTCCACGGAGGTTCGTGGCGCGTTGCGTCATGCTCTCGATCCGACACCTACCGGTCGCGGTGCCCCGGTGATTCCTCGGCCGTTGTCCTGGACGGCCAGGATGAGCGCTTCGGCCCCGCTGTCGACCGTGAGCCGGACTGTCGCGGCGCCGGCGTCGGCGTGGCGGACCACGTTGGTCAGTGCTTCGACTGCTATCAGGTAGGCCGCGTTCTCCACATCCGTGGGCAGCCGCGGTAGTTCGCCAGTTATTTCGACCCTGACCGGCAGCCGCGCGGCCAGGGTGCCCGCGTGTCGCCGCAGCGCCTCGACGAGGCCGGCCTCGTCGAGCGCGCCGGGCCGCAGGACGCCCTCCACGACCGCGCGGAGCAGCTCCGGCTCGTCGGTCGCCGCGACACTGTCGCCCAGCCGGGCGACGGCCTGCATCGGGTCGCGCCGGTCCCCGTAGACGAACCGGTCGACGAGGTGCTGCAGCCGGTTCCGAGCCGGGGTGAGCCCGACGGCCACCAGCGCCGCCGCGAGGACACCGGGCAGCCCGCCGCCGCCGAGCCCCGTGCCGCCGGCGGCGGTCACCGCCAGGTAGGTCCCGCTGACAGCGGCGGTCAGCACGGCGTAGACCAGGGTGCGGCGCAGCACGACCTGGATGCCGAACAGGTTGTGCCGGAAGACGCCGACCGCGATCGCCACCGGTAGCAGGCAGCTGAGCAGCGCGAGCTGGGCACGGCCGAGGAAGAAGGTGCCGCCGAACACCGGCACGACCGCGGCGGCCAGCCAGGCGAGCTGCGCCCGTTCCGCGCCGGCCGCCCGCGCCAGACGGACGGCAGTGTGCGCCCAGATGGCTACCAACGACACCACGAAGACGACCGTGGCCACGGCGAACGGCGGTAGGTACAGCCAGTCCGGGAGCCGCAGCGGCGACTCGCCGTCGGGGATGACGTCATCATAGGAGCTGGGGAACAGGTCCGTCGTCGCAACCAGGACCGCCAGCGAGCCGGCGGAGGCGACAGCCAGACGGCGCTGCCACCGCTCGCGGCCGTTGGCTGCGGTCCCTCCCACGAGTCGGATCGCCCGCGGCCCGGCCCGGGCTCCGACTCGGCGTCTGGTCAGTCCGGCTCCGGTCAGTCCTTCAACTCGGAGTCCGGCCAGTCCGGCGGGGTGAGCTACACGGAACTGCTCGGCAGGTCGGTCAACGATCCGCTGATCGTCAGGTACTCGACCGAGAACGGGTGCGAGCTCTACGGTTCCCAGCGCCAGTGCAGACTGGCCGGGACCATCCTGTTCTACAGGGACAGCGGCCGGATCCATCAGGTCAAGATGTATGGCCCAGGCATCGGCGGAACCCGCGCCTACCAGGGGGACCTTCCGCGCGGCCTCCAGTGGAGTGACTCCCATGCCGCGGTCGTCGCCAAGCTCGGTCAGCCGGTCAAGGTGGTGCAGGCGACCACGAGCACGCTGCCGTGGGCGGATTTCGGCTCCGGTCGGACGCTTCTCATCGTCACCTACAACCGAGAGGGCAGCGTAATCCACGACGTCCAGGCCGGCGAACGGGCCTGACCGATGCTGATCGACCGCGCGCGGGTGACAGCCGCGCTACCCGTCTACGAGCTGGGTGCCGAACTCGGCGCCGGAAACTTCGGCCTGGTGCTCGCTGGCCGGCACCGCCGCCTGGACCGCGAGGTAGCGGTCAAGATCCTCGCCGCGGCCCACGAAGGCGCCGAGGCCGGCTTCGAAGCAGAGGCCCGGCTGCTGGCCACTATGGACCACCCACACGTCGTCCGGGTCTACGACTACATCGAGCATGACGGCCTCTGTCTGATCATCATGGAGCTGCTGGCCGGCGGGACTCTGACCCGTCGGCGCGGAACGGGCCTTTCCCTGGAGGACTCCTGCGCGGTGGGGCTGGCCGTCGCCGAGGCCCTGACCTGCGCGCATGCCCTGGGGGTGCTACAGCGCGACGTCAAGCTGGACAACATCCTGTTCGACGCGAACAGCCTGCTGAAAGTCACCGGCTTCGGAATCGCAAAGATTTTCAAGGGATCGGCGGCGACCGCCAGCATGGTGGCCGGAACCCCGAAGTACATGGCCCCCGAACAGATCATCGGCGGCCGGCTCGAACCAGCCACCGACATCTACGCCCTCGCCGTCGTCCTCTACGAGCTGCTGACCGGAGCGCCACCGTTCGACCCAAAACTGCCCCTCCACGCGCTCTACCACCAGCATCTGAACGTCATGCCCGCCCGGCCGGCCGGCGTGTGCCAGACGCCGTGGCGGATGTCGTCATGCGCGCACTGGCGAAGGACCCGGCCCAGCGCCACCCCAGCGCCCATTACTTCGCGGCCAGTTTCGCCCACGCGGCCACCGCCAGCCTTCGGCCAGGCTGGCTCTCCCGGACCAGCATCCAGCCCCGTCTCAGTACCGAGGTCCGCGAGGCCGCCGAAGGCCAGGCCATACCCCCGCTCGCAGCTCTGCACGTACCGTTATTGCTACCGCGCCACCCGGCACCACTGGACCCACCGGTTCCCCTGTCACTGCCGGCCTCGCAGGCTCCCCCGACTGTCCCTCCCGACGCGGCGCCGTTCCCGACCGTGGCCACAGGTATGGCGCAGTCACCTCCACGATCACCACAATCACCCGGCTGGTCGCCGGACCCGCCGCCCGGACCCGCCGCACGGCGCCGCGGCCGGCCGTTCGCGGCCCTGTCCCGGCCACTCACCGCACCGGCCAGCCGCCAACGGAGATTCCCGCGTCGCCCCTGGATCGCCGCTGTCGCGCTGCTCCTCGCGGCGGTTCCCGCGGCCTCTGCCGTCGTGGTCACCCGGCCCGACAGCCGGCCCAACAGCCCAAAGCCGCGCAACGTCATACCAACCCTGTCTCCGCGTAGCTCGACGGCACTCGCGACGCCCAGCCCGGTGCCCGCCAAGCTGAAGCACCTCGCCACCCTCGCAGGCCACGACGGACGGGTGCTGACGGCGAGCTTCTCGCCCGACAGCACGGTTATCGCGACTGCGGGCGCGGATGACACCGTGATTCTCTGGTCCCTGTCGGACCCGAGTCTCCCTACTCGTGTCAAGACGATTTCCGAACAGGTCGACGACGTGAGCACGATCGTGTTCTCAGCACACCAGCCGAGGCTTTTCACCAGCGGCAGGCGAGCGGTCCGCTGGGATTTCACGAACTCAACATCCACCTGGGAAATCCTATCCACCGATCTTCCGTCGCCGTCGTCGCTGGCGGTCTCCCGGGACGATAGCTCCCTGGCGATGGCCGGAGGATTCAAGGTGGCGGTGCTCGACCTGGTGGCGGATCCCCCCGTGCCCGCACCCACAGCCACGCTGGACGTCACGAAGGCGATCGGCGGGCTCGCTTTCACTCCTGACCTGGGCATGCTGGCGTCCAGCCATGACGGCCTCCTCGCGCTGTGGGACACGTCAACCGCCGGTCGGGCACCCCGGATAGCCACCCTCCCCTCCGGCCTTCGCCTCGACGACATCTTCAAGCCCAAGCTGACCTTCTCGCCAAACGGGCGCATGCTGGCGGTCGGAACTCTCCTCGGTTTCGAGATATGGGACGTAGAAGAACCGCGCCGACCAGCCCGGGTCGCGACAAACGACTACACGAGAAAGGGCTACTATATCCACTCGCTTGCGTTCTCGCCGGATTCCTTGAACCTGGCCGTCGCCGTCACCTCCGTCGAGGATCCTCGGGTCAAGCTGACGGTGTGGGATGTAGCGAACCCGGTGGAGCCGGTCCGCTACGTCGAGACCAGCCACAATGCCGGGGTGGAGTGCGTCGTGTTCTCCCCCAACGGAAAGAACATCGCCGTCGCCGGAAGGGACGGAACCGTGAGCCTGTGGGCGGTGGTGTGAAGCGATGGCCACGCCACCGCCCCTGCGGACCGGTCATGGCAGAGCGTCGGCGGCCCATATCGGGCTCGCGAACTCGACCACAAGCCAAGCGTTGCTACGGGCGGGTGCTACGTGGCGGAGGGTGGTTCGACCAGCACTGGAGCTGCCGGGCGTCCGTACGCCGCCGCGGCCATCCGAACTTCCAGGTCGACGACGTGGGGTTTCGCGTCGCGCGGTCCGTTCTCCGCTGACGCACGTGTCGCGCGGCTGGGGCTCTTGCCCGGCCACCGCCGCGATCCAGGCGGCACCGCTATGATCAGACCGGCTGTCTAACACCTGTTAGACTCATGGTATGACTACCGTCAGTATGCGGGATCTCAGCCATGCCGTGGGTACCTGGGTCGATCGCGCTCACGCGGGGGAGTCGATCATCATCACTCGCAACGGGCGGCCATGGGCAAGACTGGTACCGGAGCTGACCCAGACTGGTAGCGACTACCTGGATCAACTTGTTGTGGAGGGGCGTGTCGTCGTCCCCACGGCGAGCCTGGCTGATCTCCCCGAGCCGGCTCCCACCGGTGCCTGGGACGGGCGCGACTCCACGGACGTGGTCGCTGAACTGCGCGAGGAATCTCCGTGATCTATTTGGATTCCAGTGCGCTTGTGAAGCTGGTCCATCCGGAGCAGGAAACACACGCGCTGCGATCCTGGCTGGCCGCCCGGCCGGGCGTCTCGGTGTCATCCGCGCTCGCCGTGCTGGAGGTGACCCGCGCACTGCGCCGCAGCGATCCCGCCGCGCTTCCCCAGGTGCCTGATGTCCTGTCTCGCGTCACGCTCGTGCCCATCGACCAGCCGGTCATCGTCGCAGCCGCGGCCCTGACAGATCCTTTGCTGCGTTCGCTGGACGCTCTTCATCTCGCGACGGCGCTGCGGCTCGATGCGCCGTCGCTGGTCTTCGTCAGCTACGACAAACGTCTTTCTGCCGCTGCCGTTCAGGAACGCCTGAACGTCGCGGTGCCTGTCTGAGCCCGCGGCAGTGCTGCTACGGCGAGCCGGGTTGTGTCGGCTCGTCCAGCGCCGCCGGCGGAGCAGTCCCAGGCCGAGGCGGCGAATAGCTCGGGCAAGGGTGTCTCCGCGCCTACAGCCGATCGGTGAACCGCCCCGGCCGCGTTGGAGCGTCGGGCCGATCTGTGGTGTGCTCCGCCCTCGACGTCATCGAGCATGCTCTGTGGGCCTGCCGGAACGAAGGCGTCGCGGCTCGTCGTCAGTCCCGCGATTCGTCCGGGCCTCCGTCCGCCGTCCACGGATCGAGGGGTCTCTCCTGGCACTGGTTGGATGATGCCTGGGAGGTGGTCGGTGGGATGAGCGCGACGCTTGTTGCCAAGGAGGTTGCGGCTGCTCGCGGTGGCCGGAACCTGTTCGACGATCTTGACCTGGTCGTCGGGCCGGCGGAGCGGGTCGGGCTGGTCGGGCCGAACGGGGCCGGCAAGTCCAGCCTGCTGCGGATCCTCGCCGGGCTCGACGCGCCGGCGGCCGGCAGCGTCCGGCTGGCGCCGTCGAACGCGTCCGTGGGCTATCTCGCGCAGGAGCCGCAGCGGCGTCCGGGCGAGGTCGTGCTGGACTTTCTCGCCCGGCGGACCGGTGTCGCCGAGGCGACCCGCCGGATGGACGCGGCCACCCGGGCGCTGACCGACGACGAGCCGGGCGCGGCCGACACCTACGCCGACGCGCTGGAACGCTGGCTGGCGCTCGGCGGTGCCGACTTCGCCGAGCGGGCCGACGCGTCCGCCGCCGACCTGGGGCTCGCGATCGACCTGACAGCGCCGATGACCGGGCTCTCCGGCGGCCAGGCCGCCCGGGCCGGGCTCGCTGCCCTGCTGCTCAGCCGGTTCGACGTCTTCCTGCTCGACGAGCCGACCAACGACCTCGACCTGGACGGGCTGGAGCGGCTGGAGTCGTTCGTAGCCGGACGGCCGGCCGGGACGGTCGTCGTCAGCCACGACCGCGAGTTCCTCAGCCGGACCGTCACGTCCATCCTGGAGATCGACGCGCACCAGCACCAGATCGCCTTCTACCGGGGTGGCTACGAGTCCTACCTGGAGGAACGCGCCCGCGCCCGCGGCCACGCCCGCGAGGACTACGAACAGTACGCGGCCCGGCGGGACGCGCTGGCCGCCCGCGCCCGCATGCAGCGGGCCTGGATGGACAAGGGCGTCCGCAACGCGCGTCGCAAGGCCAGCGACAACGACAAGATCCGCCGGAACCTGCGCGGCGAGACGTCGGAGAAGCAGGCCGCGAAGGCCCGCCAGACCGAGCGGATGATCGAACGCCTGGAGGTGGTCGCGGAGCCCCGCAAGGAGTGGGAGCTGCGGATGACCATCGGCGCGGCGCCACGCTCGGGCGCGGTCGTCGCGACGCTGCGTGACGCGGTCGTCCAGCGCGGCCCCTTCACCCTCGGGCCGGTGAACCTCCACGTCGACTGGGCCGACCGGATCGTGCTCACCGGCCCGAACGGGGCGGGCAAGACGACGCTGCTGGCCGCGATGCTCGGCCGGGTCCCGCTGGCGGCCGGTGCCGCGACGCTGGGCCCGGGTGTGGTCGTCGGGGAGGTCGACCAGGCCCGCGGCCTGTTCGCCGGGGCGGACTCCCCGCTCGACATCCTCGGCCGCTTCCGGCCCGAGATGTCCACCGCCGACGCCCGTACCCTGCTGGCCAAGTTCGCCCTGGGCGCCGACCACGTCGGCCGTGCCGCGGCCACGCTGTCACCGGGGGAGCGGACCCGGGCCGCGCTCGCGCTCCTGCAGGCGCGCGGGGTGAACCTGCTGATCCTCGACGAGCCGACCAACCATCTCGACCTGCCCGCGATCGAGCAGCTCGAGTCGGCGCTGCACGGCTACCCGGGCACCCTCGTACTCGTCACCCACGACCGGCAGATGCTCGCGGCCGTCGACGTCACCCGCCACCTGCACGTCGAGGCCGGAAAGCTCACCGAACTCGACCGCTGAGCCATCACGGGACGCCGATCATCGTGACGGACAGCCTGGATCTCCCGGAGCCGGGTCGTCACGTTGCCGAGTGAGGAGAGGGCCAACCGTCGGGCCGCCCGGCGCACGCACTCATGGTGAGTCGACGGGCGTTGCTCGTCGACGCCTGGCCGGAACTGGTTCTGCCCGCACCGGTCCGGTCCGGTGGGAGTGGAGGACTCTCGTATGATCATGTCGTTGCAACAGACTGTGGCACGGCTGCTCTTCACCCTGCCGAAAACACCATAAAACGGGCGATTGTCCGCCGATGGTCCCATCCGTCGTGCACCTGGAACAACATCGACTATCGGTCGAATAGGGGAAAGCGGTGCCGGAGAACGGCGACGAACTCTGTTGAGCCCCTATGAACATCACAAACGTGGCTGCTGACCAGCGGATCCCCGTCGTCTCCTGACGTCTGATCGCTACTTGCCGTACGCCGCGCCCCTGGACTCAACTCCGAGGTGATACGAGCTGAGATATGGGTATAGGGAAGGCATGGGTATAGCATTGAGTCTCGGGATGTTGGCTCTGGGAGCCATCCTCGCGTTCGCTGTGCATGCGGACTCCTCCGGGCTGAGCCTTCCCACGGTCGGTCTGATCTTCATGATGGTCGGTGCGGTTGGGTTCGGTGTATCGATCTACAGGGATCGCTGGCGTCGGCATATCGTAGAGGAGTCCGTCGAGCGTAGGGTCACGCCTCCGATCATGTTCGAGGACGATATGATCATCGAACGGGAGCCTGCGAAAAATCCGACCGCCGGTGCCGCACGCGAAGACGCGCCGGAATCACCGGTACGGACCTCACCGTAGCTTTCACCCGCCCAGTCGCAAAGATCGCCGGATTGCTGGGAGAATCTTCGACGGCTGAACAGTCCGCCCTCTCGCGACCGGATTCCATGAGCGCCGATTCCGGAAGAAACGCCGTCGATCCCGGATAGAAAATCGCCGGCGCGGCAGATGGTCTCGCGATACATGTCGCGGCAACCGCGCACAGCACCTGCGACACCGCTGTGCAGACGGCCGGTACGGCCCGGGCGAAGATCCGCCAGAACCCACAAGCTACCGCGACGACCGAGAAGACGCCAGGTATCCGCGACAAGGCCGCCGGGACCTTCCGCGGGCAGGTCGAGCATCACCTCGGGTTGCCGCGGCCGTCGAGAAGACCGTGGCCAGCGAAGACCGTGGCCAGCGAAGACCGTGGCCAGCAGCGACAAAGCCACTCGCGTCGCAGGCTGGCAGGCCCCGGCGCCACCGGTGGGGCGGTTGCCGGCGAGATCGTCCTGCCGCCCGTGCACCGGGCGGCCCGTCACCGTCGCCGCGCCGGACTCCGGCCGCAGCCGGCGATGGTGACCTGAATCAAACGAAGCAAGAGATTCGGCAGGTTAAGGCAGGGGAAAACACATCGGTAATCATCACGACAAGGAGGAATGGCAATGGTTGAGTTCATCATCGTCACGCTGCTGCTCGGACTCGTCGTCGGTGCCGTCGCCCGCCTGGTACTACCCGGTCCGGACCGCATCGGTATCGGGGGCACCATAATCGTCGGGATCGTCGGATCCTTCGTCGGCGGGTTCCTCGGTTATGCCCTATTCAACAAGGATGCGGGTGAGGGTCCGTTGCAGCCCTCCGGTGTCGTCGGCTCCGTAATCGGTGCCGTTCTGGTACTGCTGGCGTGGCGTGCTGTGAACGGTCGCGGCTCCTATCGGCACCAGAGGTATGTCCGCCGGTAAACGCGGGGCCGGCCGAGCCGGGCTGGGAATCCGTCCCATGCGCAGCTTGAGGTCCTGGGTGAGTCGCCGGGAGCGGGATTCTCCTCGGCGGCTCACCCAGGACTGTGACACCCTCCACATTCGACTAAGAGCATGTCTCATGTGGAGGGTTTCTTCCCAGCAGGCCAACGCGGCGGGCGGCGAGGGAGAGAAAAACGAGGAAACTGTGAGCGTGCCTGGGCCTGTTGCCGAGGTTGAACTCGTGATAGCGCCGGGCCCGGCGGCGCGGGCCGACCAGACGGTCCGGGAGGCATACGCCAGCCAGCCGCTACGCGACCCGTACGGCTCCCGGTAACAGCGAGTCCCGGTAACAGTGGGCATACAGCGGCCGGCGGAAGCGGCGATCGTTTGCCGTCCGACGCTGTGATGTTCTTGGTATCGGACTGGTATCGTTACCGACATGGCCCTGACGGTACGTACCGACGAGGAGCTGGAGCACGCCCTGACGGTGCTGGCAGCCAGCGAGGGCGCCTCCCGGCAGGAGATCATCCGACGTGCCGTCCTGGAGCGTTACGAGCGGGCCGGTCATGCTGCCCGGGTGCGGGACAGCGCTGATCGGATGCTCGAGCGGTGGGGGGATGTGCTCGCCCGCCTGGGCAGCGTGTGAGCCCTGTCGAGTACCTGGACCTGGAGGATCTGCTCACCCTGGTACGCGGCCTGGGCACCGCTCCGGTACAGGACGTCGGCCTGCTCGACGCGGCGGCGGCCCGGGCGCGATCGAGCGCGTTCGGTCAGGACGCCTACCCGACCCTCGCGTCGAAGGCCGCCGCGCTCCTGCACTCGATCGCCCGCAGTCACCCTCTGGTCGACGGCAACAAGCGGCTGGCCTGGCTGGCGGCAGTGGTGTTCCTCGACGTCAACAGACATGCGACCGGCCTTTCCGACGACGAGGCGTTCGACCTTGTCATGGACGTCGCCCAAGGCGTCGCGGACGTCGAGGAGATCACCCATCGGCTGCGTGTCGTGCCGTTGGACGGTGATTGAGCACAACGGCTGGCCAGCTCATGCCGGAAGGCTGACGACGCCAGGAGCTGCCACAACCTGCTTCCGACCGAGTGCTTGTAGACCAGGTGCTTGTAGACCTGTAGTCATCATAACTGTACTTATGACAGATCTGGATCTTGATAGGTCCGGATCCGCGGTTCCTGGAGCCGGCCCGGCTCGGGACGCCAGGCAGGGGGCACCTTCCTGGCCTTGGCAGGCGACAATGGCGGTCGTGTCCGCTGACGCCTGCGATACGGCTCCTGTGACGACCGGCCCCGCCGGCTCCTCCGGTTTTCCTCCTGGCTCCGCCGAGCCCTCCACTGCCGAGCCCTCCACTGCCGAATCCTCCGCTGCCGCGCGTCCCGTGGCCGCCAGCGCCGATGCCCGCCGGGGACTGGCGGTGGTCACCGGGGCCAGCAGCGGGATCGGTGCCGCCAGCGCGCGGGCGTTGGCGGACGCGGGTTTCGACGTCCTGCTCGGCGCGCGCCGCGCCGACCGGCTGGCGGCGGTCGCCGCCGACATCGGGCCGGCGGCCCGCAGCCGTCCCCTGGACGTCACCGACGCCGCGTCCGTCCAGGCGTTCGCGGCCGGTGTCGCCTCCTGCGAGGTCGTGGTGTGCAACGCCGGCGGCGCGCTCGGGCTGGCCCCGGTGGCGGCGGCGGACGAGGCCGAGGCCGAGGAGGAGCGATGGCGGTGGATGTGGGAGGCCAACGTCGCCGGGGTCGCCCGTACCGTGCGGGCCTTCCTGCCCGCGCTGGTCGCTTCGGGTGACGGCCGCATCGTCGTGGTCACCAGTGTCGCCGGCCATCAGGTCTACCCGGGCGGGGGCGGGTACACCGCGGCCAAGCACGCCGCGGCGGCGGTCGTCCAGACGCTGCGGCTGGAACTGCTCGGCCAGCCGGTGCGGATCATCGAGATCGCCCCGGGCATGGTGGACACCGAGTTCTCTCTCGTCCGCTTCGACGGGGACGCCGGACGGGCCGCCGCGGTCTACACCGGCACCGTCCCCCTCACCGCCGACGACGTCGCCGACGCCGTCACCTGGGCGGTCACCCGCCCACCGCACGTGACCATAGCCCGGCTGGACCTCTTCCCCCGCGACCAGGCCTCCGCCCGCGACGTCCACCGCCGGCCCTGACA
>NZ_CEVIVC010000045.1:32323-36699 GCF_982290645.1 Protofrankia sp. CiP1_Cm_nod4 | reverse complement strand
CAGTGCTCTGCCAATTGAGCTACGCCCCCGGAGACGACCCAACCAAGAGTACGACACGCGGGCCCCGGCAGGTCGGTAGCTGGTCGATCGTGGCATCACGATCACGGATCGGGGCCTGCGTACGGGTCGGGGCCCGCGCCGGCGTGAGCATGTGGCGCGCGGGGCCGCCTCCCAGGCCAGACGGGGATGCGCCTGGACAGATCATGATTGTCGGCGTTGTGCCGCCCGAGCCGTGGGCCGGGTGCACGAATGTGCGGGTGTGCGGGTGTGCGGTCGCCTCCGGTTCAGGCGGTTCGCGGTGCCGGGCGGATGTGTGGGTGCGTGGGTCGGTGTCACACGAGCGCGGACCTTGAGAGCGTCCGCCTCGCCCGGCCGCGCCCGTCCGCGCCCGTGTCACACGGGCGCGCACTATGAGCACTCTCCGTACATCACGGCTCCGGACGTGACCAGCGTTGTCGCGATCCGCCGGACATCGGTACTTGATTCGCCATAAGTTAGGTTAACCAAAGTCAGCGAAGACAATCGCATCGACAGGCGGCGAAGGTGCGCGCAACCGGCCGCGCACAACGGGCTGCGAAGGGACGCACAACCTTGACGTCACCCGATTATTCCGAGTATAGGTAAGTCTAACTTAACTAACAGTCATGACATGGTGCTCCGCCTGAGCGTCCTCGGACGAGGTACCTCTGGTCAGCGCCGACGCGGTCTCACATGACTGGAAGGGCAGCCGTGGTAGGACGTCTGCACGAGCGGGCCGGAGAACTGACGGAACTCGGTGTCCACGACATGATCGGGATCGGGTTCGGGCCTTCGAACCTCGCCCTGGCGATCGCCGTCGAGGAACACAACGCCCAGGTAGCGCCCTCGGCGGCACTGCGGGTCACCTTCCTGGAACGCCAGGAACGCTTCGGCTGGCATCGGGGAATGCTGCTCGACGGCGCCACCATGCAGATGTCGTACCTGAAGGACCTTGTCACCCTGCGCAACCAGGCGAGCGATTTCAGCTTCGTGTCGTACCTGCACGGCCAGGACCGGCTGGTGGACTTCATCAACCACAAGACGATGTTCCCGTTGCGCCACGAGTTCCACGACTACCTGGAGTGGGCTGCGGGCCGCCTCGATCATCTCGTGGAGTACGGCTCGGAGGTCGTCGACCTGCGGCCGGTCACCCTCGGCGGTGAGATCGCCTTCATCGACGTGGTGAGCCGGCGCGGCGGCGGCCCCGAGCGCACGGAGGTGCGCCGCGCCCGCAACGTCGTCATCGCGGCCGGCCTGGAACCTCGCACACCCGACGGAATCGGGCTCACCGAGCGGGTCTGGCACAACCACGACCTGCTCGACCGTGTCGGCGCGATGCCGTCGACACCGCGGGGGCGATTCCTCGTCGTCGGTGCTGGTCAGAGCGCGGCCGAGGTGACCGAATACCTCCACTCCAACTTCCCGCGGGCCGAGGTGCACACCGTCTTCGCCCGCTACGGTTTCAGCCCGGCCGACGACAGCTCGTTCGCCAACCAGATCTTCGACCCGACCGCGGTCGACGACTTCTTCCACGCCCCCGACAAGGTCCGGGCGATGCTGCTCGACTACCACCGGGGGACCAACTGCTCGGTGGTCGACACCGACCTCATCGACGAGCTGTACCGCCGCGTCTACCAGGAGAAGGTGCGTGGCGTCGAACGGCTGCGCATGGTGCGGGCGTCCCGGCTCACCGGCCTGGAGGACGTTCCGGACGGTGTCCGGGCGACCGTCGAGTTCCTTCCGACCGGCCAGCGGCAGACCCTCGACGCGGACGTGGTGGTGCTGGCCACCGGCTACCGCTCCCGCGACCCGTGGCGGCTGCTCGGCGGCATGGCGGCGGTGTGCAACGTCGACGACGCCGGCCGTCTGGAGGTTCGACGTGACTACCGTGTGGTTACCGCGGCGGGGAGCACGGCCGGCATCTACATCCCAGGTGCCACCGAGTACGCGCACGGCATCTCCTCGACGCTGCTGTCGAACATCGCCGTCCGGGCCGGGGAGCTCCTGCGCTCCGCCCTCGGCCATGCCGACGGCACGGCGGCCGCGGGCGAGGTGGCTGCGGGCGAGGTGGCTGCGGGCGAGGTGGCCGCGGACGCCCCGGCGCTGGCGCTGGCGCTGGCGCTGGGCTGACCATCCGGCACGACCGCATCGACCCGTCGACCAGGCACCGGCTGTGCCGGCCGCGTCCCGCGGCGGCCAGTGGCGAACACATCGACGGATCAGTACCTCGGATGCCTTCGGCATTACCCCAAATGGGAGTAAGCCAGGTGGCTTACGAATCAGGCGAGCCGTCCGATCACGGCCGATAGATGATCGGTTGTAGCCGTGGGACGACGACAAGCAACGGACCGGAGGACAGAAGGGTGCGTACTGGCGGGCCGTCAGGGCGGGACGTCCTCACCAGCTCGGTCATCGGCCAGCGACGCCAGATCGCCGTGGGCGCGGTGATGGTCGCGGGGCATCAGGTCGGTGAGGCCCTGGTCCCGGTCCTGATCGGGATCATCATCGACCGGGCCGTGTCGACCGGGGCCACCGGCGATCTCCTTCGCTGGCTCGCCGTCCTCGCGGTCACGTTCGCCGGCCTTTCGTTCTGCTACCGCTTCGGCGCGCGATTCGGGGAACGCGCCGCCGAACGCTCCGCGCACAACCTGCGCATCCAGCTCACCCGCCGTGTCCTGGACCCGCGGGCGGGCGCGGAAACCGGTCGCCTGTCCGGGGCGCTGGTGAGCATCGCCACGGGAGACGCCCAGCGGGTCGGCATCGTGAACGCGGCGCTGCCCGCGTCGATCGCGGCCGTCACCGGCCTGCTGGTCGGCGCGGTCGCGCTGCTCACGGTCTCCGTCCCGCTCGGCCTGCTGGTGCTGTTCGGCGCACCCTTCCTGCTGTGGGGGACGCACCTGCTCGGCCGGCCCCTGGAACGCCGCAGCGACACCGAGCAGGAACGCGCCGCGCACGCCTCGGGTGTCGCCGCCGACCTCGTCGCCGGGCTGCGGGTGCTCAAGGGCATCGGCGCCGAGCCGGCCGCCATCGCCCGCTACCGGCGCACCAGCCAGGACTCCCTGACCGCGACCCTGCGGGCGGCCAGCGCGAAGGCCTGGCACGACGGCGGCGTCCTCGCGCTGACCGGGATCTTCATCGCGGTGGTCGCGCTGGTCGCGGGCCGGCTCGCGGCCGAGGGCGACATCTCGGTCGGTGATCTGATCGCCGCGGTCGGGCTCGCCCAGTTCCTGCTCGGGCCGCTATCGATCTTCGCCTGGGTGAACGCGGAGTTCGCCCAGGGGCGGGCGTCCGCCGGCCGGGTCGCCTCGGTGCTGGCGGCGTCCCCGGCGGTCGGGGCCGGGACGAGGAGTCTTCCCGAGCCGGTGCGGGGCCAGGTCCGCTTCCAGGACGTGACCTACGGGCCGCTGCGGGGCCTGACGTTCACCGCCGCCCCCAGCGAGCTGCTGGGAGTCGTCGCCGGCCGATCCGGCGGCGGCCACCGCCGTCCTGCGCTGCCTGGGACGCGAAGCGGACCCGGACGGCGGCTCGGTCGAGCTCGACGGGGTGCCGCTGTCCGAGGTGTACCCGGCGGCGGTCCGGGCCGCGGTCCTGGTGGCCGCGCACGACGCGGAACTGTTCGAGGGAACCCTGATCGAGAACGTCGCGGCGCCCACGCCCGACGGTGAGCCGGCTGAAGATGGGCCCGCCGTGCGTCAGCCTGTCGGGCAACCTGTCGGGCAACCTGTTGGGCATGGCCTTACCGGGCATGGCCCCGGAAGCGGCCCGGCCACGGTCGTCGGCGGCGGCGCCAGGAGCCCGGTCGGCGTCGACGCTGGTGGCGCGGCGGAGGCCCGTACCGGGGGTGTGGTTGGACGGGCGCTGGCGGCGGCGGGTGCCGACGAGGTCGCGAGCACCCTCCCGGACGGTGTCGACGAAATACTCGCCGAACGTGGACGGTCACTGTCGGGTGGGCAGCGGCAACGTATCGCGCTTGCCCGCGCGCTCGCCGTCGACTCCCCCGTGCTGGCCGTGCACAACCCCACCACGGCGGTGGACGCGGTCACCGAGGCACGGATCGCGGCCGGTATACGCGACATCCGCCGCGGCCGGACCACCATTCTGATCACGACGAGCCCGGCCCTGCTCGCGGTGACCGACCGGGTGGTGGTCATCGACGGGGGCACGGTGACCGCCGAGGGCACCCATGGCGAACTCGTCCACGGCCACGCGGACTACCGAGCGACCGTGCTCACTTGACGGCCACCGTCCACCCGATGAGCACCGTCTACCCGACGAGTGCTGTCCCCACAGTGGTCACCGTCCCCATGGCGATCACTGTCTCTACGGTGAGCAGCTTCCATGTTGCGAACAGTGTCCAT
>NZ_CEVIVC010000045.1:30157-32148 GCF_982290645.1 Protofrankia sp. CiP1_Cm_nod4 | reverse complement strand
CTAGTGGTCACCGTCCCTATGGCGATCGCCGACCCTACGGTGAGCAGCGTTCGTGCTGCGAACGGTGTCCATTTGGCGGTCACCGTGCCTACGGCAGCCACTGCCCCTACGGCGAGCAGTGCCCATGTTGCGAACAGTGCCCGCCTGGCGGTCATCGTCCGCACGGTAGGCGCTGCCCACAGGACGAGCGCTGCTCACCCAGTGGGCACTGGTCACATGGCGGACGGTGTCCATATGGCGGACGGTGTCCATGTGATGACAAGTGCCCGCACAAGGGTCGGGGCACAGGCCGAGTGGGTGGCCCTGAGTACTTGTCCTGACACGATGACCATGCGGGAGAAGCGACGATGACCAGCCCCGAGGCGTCCACGAACAGGCTTGAGGTGTCCGCAGCCAGGCCCGAGTCGTTCGTGCGGGCGGACGACGGCCGGGAGCTGCTACCCATCGCGACCAGCGTGCGTATCCGCGTCACGGTCGGCGAGCTGCTGCGCGAGCGGCGGGCGCTGACCATCACCGCGTTCGGTGTGCTGGCCCTGTCGACGGTGGCCGGCCTGTTCACCGCGCCCCTGCTCGGCCACATCGTCGACGTGGTGGCCGACGGCCGGCCAGCCGGCGCGATCACCACCCCGGTCGTGCTGCTCGTGGTCGTCGCGGCCGCGCAGGGCGTGCTGACCGCGGTCGGGGTCACCCTCGTCGCCCGGCTCGGCGAAGGGGTGCTGGCCGTCCTGCGCGAACGCTTCGTGGAGCGCGCGCTCACCCTGCCGCTGGAGCAGGTGGAACGGGCCGGCGCCGGCGATCTGACCTCACGCGTGACCAACGATGTCACGCGGATCACCGAGGCGGTCCGCGGGGCGCTGCCGGAGATGGCCCACGCCGCTCTGACCATCGCGTTCACCCTGGTGGGGCTCGCGGTCCTCGACTGGCGCTTCACGCTCGCGGCCCTGCTCGCCGCGCCTGTCCAGGTCCAGGCGGTCCGCTGGTACGCCGGGCGCAGCATCCCCCTCTACGCCGAGCAGCGCATCGCCGCCGGCGCCCAGCAGCAGCAGCTCCTCGACACCATCGGCGGCGCGGCCACCGTCCGGGCGTTCCGCCGCGACGACGAGCACATCGGCCGGGTCACCCGGCGCTCCCGGACCACCGTCGACCTGGCCCTGCGCGGAATCCATCTGATCACGCGGTTCTACGCCCGGCTGAACCTCGCCGAGTTCATCGGTCTCGCCGCCGTCCTCACGGCCGGGTTCCTGCTGGTACGCGACGGATCGGTGACGATCGGCACCGCGCCCGCGGCGGCCCTGTACTTCCACAACCTGTTCAACCCGATCAACGTGGCGCTGGCGCTCGTCGACGAGGCCCAGGCCGCGACGGCGAGCCTGGCCCGGATGGTGGGCATCGCCGACATCCCGACGACGCCGGAACCGCACCGGCCCGCCCAGCCGGCCAACGTGCTGACCAGCATGTCGGATGCCGCGTCGGCCAACGCGTCGGGCACCGTGTCGTCCGCGGTCTCGGCCGCCACAGCAGTCACCACGCCGGTCAGGGGGCCAGTCGGCAGGC
The DNA here is from genome assembly GCF_982290645.1 of Protofrankia sp. CiP1_Cm_nod4. NCBI lineage: Bacteria > Bacillati > Actinomycetota > Actinomycetes > Frankiales > Frankiaceae > Protofrankia > Protofrankia sp. CiP1_Cm_nod4. The sequence goes on along the minus strand of NZ_CEVIVC010000045.1, from coordinate 30,594 downwards.
CGGTGACCGTGCCGGTCGCCGTGCCGGTGGACGCCTCGGTCAGGGCCGCCGGCGTCGGCCACGCCTACCGGCCCGGCCACGATGTGCTGCGTGACGTCGACCTCGACATCGAGCCGGGCGAACGGGTCGCGCTCGTCGGCGCCAGCGGCGCGGGCAAGACGACCCTGGCCAGGCTCATCGCGGGTATCCACCGCCCCACCAGCGGGTCGATCGCGCTCGGCGGCGTGGAGCTGGACGAGCTCGGCCCGGCCGCGGTCCGCCGGACAGTCGTCCTGATCTCCCAGGACATGCACGTCTTCGCCGGGCCGCTCGCCGACGACCTGCGCCTGGCCCGCCCGGACGCCAGCGACGACGAGCTGCTCGCGGCGCTCGACCGCGTCGGCGCGGCGGGGTGGGCGAAGGCGCTGCCCGAGGGGCTGGCCACCGTGGTGGGGGAG
>NZ_CEVIVC010000045.1:23836-30132 GCF_982290645.1 Protofrankia sp. CiP1_Cm_nod4 | reverse complement strand
GGCGAAGGCGCTGCCCGAGGGGCTGGCCACCGTGGTGGGGGAGGGCGGGCACCGGCTGACCGTCACGCAGGCCCAGCAGCTCGCGCTCGCCCGCCTCGTCCTCACCGACCCGCCGGTGGCGATCCTCGACGAGGCCACCGCGGACGCCGGCAGCGCCGGTGCCAGCATCCTGGAGGCCGCCGCCGAGCAGGCGCTGGCGGGCCGGACCGGGCTGGTCGTCGCGCACCGCCTCACCCAGTCGGCCGGCGCGGACCTCGTCGTCGTCCTGGACGACGGGCGGATCGTCGAGACCGGCACGCACGACGAGCTCATCGCCGCCGGCGGGCGCTACGCGGCGCTGTGGGAGGTATGGTCCGACACCCGCGCGCCACAGGACGCTCCCGTCAACCAGTAGACCGCTGTCAACCAGTAGAGCACCTTCGTCCGGCTGCCCGCGGCCCGCGGGCTGTCCCGCTCACGCTGGGCTATGGCCACCGCCTTACTGCGCGACCCCCTATTCTGACAATACGTGTCGTAGCTAGCGCAAGGGGTGATCGTCCTGTCGATCCGCGCGACCCAGGTGATGGTCGAGCGGCGTAAGGGCACGGATATGGCTGGCGAGCGTCGTTTCTCCACGGGTGTAGGGTTGCTGGCCGCCGCAGGGCTGGTCGCGGTCGGGATCGCCGTCGGGCTGGTACTCGTCGGCGGCCGGGGCGGCTCCCCGACACCGACATCGGCGCCGGCGCCGGCCACGGCCACGGCCACGGGTACGGCCGGCGCGGTCCCGGTGCCCGGCGGGCCGGTGCGCCCGGATTCGGGCCTGCCCGTCCTGGACTTCTCCGACCTGGCCTGGCTGGACTTCCACGGCTTCGCTCTGCCGGTCTCACCGGCCGCGGGCCCGCGCAGCCTGGCCGACGACCGGGCGTCCGGGTTCGCCCACACCCCGCTGGGCGCCGCCCTCGCCGCGATCCACGTTGTCTTCCGTACGGACGCCGTTGTCGGCGCCTACATCTTCGAACCCACCATCGCCGAGCAGGCGACCGGCGCCGACCAGCCCGCCCTGCTGACACGGACCCGGATAGCCGCGACGCGATATGCCATTCCCGACCGGCTCACCGGACGGTTCTCCGACCCGATCTTCCGCTACGCCGGGGTCCGGTTCGATGTGGCCGCCCCCGACCGGGTCGTGCTGTATGTGGCCACGGACGCCGTGGATTCCACCGGCACCACCGGGTACGCCGCCATGCGCATCGAGCTGCGCTGGGAGCGGGGGGACTGGCGGATCGTGGTCCCACCCGGCGGCAACTGGGAGACGGTCATCACCCGGATCGCCTCCACCGCGGGCTTCCAACTGTTCCCCGGAGATAGGAGCCCCCGGAGATAAGAGCCCATGGCTCCTCCAGACCTCGACGGCACCCTTCCAGGCACTGGTAACTCGTTGGCCCTCGGCACCCCGTTGGGATCGCTGGTAGCCGTCACCGAGTTCGCCGGCGCCAAAGCCGGCACCGGCACCGGCACCGGCACCGGCACCGAAGCCGACGACGAAGCCGGCGCCGGCCGGGGCGGCGGTGGGTCAGTCGCGGGCGGCGGCTTCCATTGCCTCGATCAGGCTCTTGGGGCGCAGGTCCGTCCAGTGTGTCTCGATGTAGTCCAGGCACTCCTGGCGTGGGCCCGGGCCGTGCTCGACCGTCCAGCCGGCCGGGACGTCGATGAAGTCCGGCCACAGGCTGTACTGCCCCTCGGCGTTGACCAGGACGGTGTAGACGCCGTCGGGATCCTCGAACGGGTTGGTCATGGGTGTCCCCCTTCTCCGGTTCTGCTGTTCCACTGTTCCGTTGTTCTCCTGGGCCCGGTTCTCCCGACCGGTTCTCCCGGGACCCTGCCGAAACTCAGTTCTCGATCACAGTCAGTTCTCGATCACGGTCGACGGGAATCATCATGGGCCACGCCATTGTCCACAATATTGCCACGGCTTCTTTCAGGATTTTCCGATATCGCTCCTGGCCACCGCGGGTTTTGCCGGTGCCTGGTTTTCCCGGTGGCCGCCGGGCGCGCGGCAAGAATCGTGATCATGCGCGCTCCGGCCGTCCGGTGGCGTGGGTCACCAGCGCGTCCAGGGCCTGGAACCAGCTCTCGGCCAGCTCGCGGACGGCGTCCTCGGCCAGCACACCGGACGGCCAGGACCAGAACACGGCCAGCTCCGGCCCGCCCGGACGGTCCTCGGTCAGCGAGTTCACCACCAGGCAGTGCTCCTCCGGCATGTCCCCGTCGGCGTCGAGGTCCACCGCGTCCGGCTCGGCGGAGCAGGACCAGTCCGTCGCCTCCGGGACGCCGAACCTGCCCATGTAGTTGAACTCGATCCGCGGGGCGCCCAGCCGCGCCAGCTCCGGCCCCGTCCGCGGGTTGAGATGGCGCAGCAGCCCGTAACCGATCCCGCCGGACGGCAGGCCGGCCAGGTGCCCCCGGACGCGTCGAACCACACCGCCTGGATCATGACGCCGGCGTCCGGGTCCAGCCGGTCCCGGGCGGCCAGCGCCGCCGCGGAGATCGTCCTGGTCAGCGCGTCCCCGGTGAGGACACCGTCGGGTTCGCGGGTGCCAGGCGCCTCGGCGCCCGGGCCACCGCTGCCGGGTTCGCTTGTGCCGGCCCCCTCGGCGCCAGACCCACCGCTGCCCGGCCCACCGCTGCCCGGCCCACCGCTGCCCGGCCCACCGCTGCCGTGCTCGCTCGCGTCGGGCTCGCTGACGCGGATGTCGACTCGTTCGACCAGTGTCGCGACGTCCAGCGTTCCGGGCGGTGGGACGGTGAACATCCAGTGGTCACCGCTCGGGCCGGAGGTACGGACGAGGCGGGCCCGCAGCATGTCGTGCCGGTCCACCAGCGCCCGCAGGATGGCCAGCAGGGTCGTCCGGTCCAGCTCGGCCGGCGTCTGCACCAGCGCCGACTGGTGGTAGCCGCTGACCGGGCCGCCCAGCTCACGCAGCGCGTGCATGATCGGGGTCAGCGGGACGGTTCCCGTCCCGTCGTCGCCGCCGGCCCGCTCCGACACCGGGGCGAGGGCGGTGGCCACCGTGGCCAGTGCGGCCACCGTGCAGTGGCGGAAGACCTGGCGCGGGGTGATCCGGAAACCGGCTGCGCGGGCCTGGCTGACCAGCTCCATCGCGACGATGCTGTCCCCGCCGAGGGTGAAGAAGTCGTCGTCGACGCCGAGTTCGGGGACGGCGAGCAGCGCGGCGAACGCGTCCCGCAGCGCCTGCTCCGTGGGGTTGCCGGGAGCCCGGCCGGAAACGGTGGCGGTGAAGTCGGGGGCCGGCAGCGCGTTGCGGTCCAGCTTCCCGTTGGGCAGCGTCGGCAGCTGGGGGAGCGGCACGAACGCCGCCGGCACCATGTAGTCGGGCAGCATACGGACAGCATGGTCACGCAACGTTGCCGCGTCCGGCGCCGACAACGCCGCGGGCCGTGGCTCACTGTCCGTTCCGGCCGTCCCCAGACCGGCCGTCCCCAGACCAGTTGCCTCCACTCCGGCCGTCCCCACTTCGGGCTGGTTCGCTTCGTTCGTTTCCGGGTCGGTCGCCGGGGGAACCGCCGGGGGATCGGTGACCACGTAGGCCATCAGTTGCCGGACGCCCTGAGATCGCGGTGGCAGGGCCGCACCGGGCCAGGACCGGTGCGGCTCCAGGGAACAGGGCAGAAGCTTCGGGCCAGGAGCTTCGGGCCAGGAGCTTCTGGTCAGCCCGCGTTGATGGCGGTGGTCGCCTCATGCCAGAGGTCGGCCTCGTCCCTGCCCCGCCGGCGACGGACAGCGGTCACCACCGCACCGGCACCGGCGACAACCGCGAGAACGGCGAACTTGCGCAGCATGTCCGTCAACCTACCCGCGTCCGGCCATCCTGCCCACCGGCCGGGCCGCTGGAAGCCCACCGCCCCGCTGTTGGAAGCCCGTGGCCCGCCCGCGACCGGCGGGCCGTCGGGGCCGGCGCCGGCGGCGTCGGGGTCAGCGCTGGTAGGTAGCCCGCAGCACGCCCCGGGCAAGGGTGTGGAACGCCAGGTTGAATCCCACGACCGCGGGCGCGGCGGAGCTGTCGACACCGAGCGAGGGGACGTCGACGGCGTGCACCGCGAACACATAGCGGTGCGGACGGTCACCCGGAGGAGGTGCGGCACCCCCGAAGTCGAACGTCCCGTAGTCGTTGCGGACGTGGAAGGAACCGGCCGGCAGGCCGCTGAGATCGCCGCTTGCCGCCCCGTGGGGCAGTTCGGTCACGGTGGCCGGGATGTCGACGAGGACCCAGTGCCAGAAGCCGCTGCCGGTGGGGGCGTCCGGGTCGAAGGAGGTGACGACGAAGCCACACGTCTGCGCCGGAAACCCGGACCAGCGCAGGTGCGGCGAGGCGTTCGCGCCGTCGGCCGAGGTGTGCGCGAACTCCTTGGTGAGCGCGTCCCCGTCCGCGATGTCGTCGCTGGTAAGGGTGAACGACGGTACAACGGGCAGGACGTCGAACGGATCCGGGGGAGTACCGCGGTCGAGCAGGGACATCAGCCAACCTCACTTCCTGTAGCTCACCGACTGAATTTCTGTAATTCCTGTGGTTCCTATACTTCCTGTGACTGTCATGCTTCCCGGACGGGCCGGTACTGGAGATCGCCCGGGATCCGCCCCGGCCGCCTCGGGAAATACCGTCACCCGTCTACCACCCACCGGCCAAGGCCGGACACGCGGGGGATGAGCGGCGGTCTCCCCGCGCGGCATCCCAAAAAGAGACCAGGGCATATGCTGTCCCGTCCCGGCCATGACAGGCGACGGGCCACGCTGCGACTTTGGGCACCGGAGCAGTACGCACCGGCTTCCCAACGGGACGTTGGGAAGCTCCAGCCAGGTTTTTGGCACCAGGGTGGGACGCGGCGGACCCTGGACGGCTAAGGTAGAACACGTCCCGATGGGGCGACTACCGACTCCCCCCGTGTTGGTGGCCACCCATCGGGACCCTTTGGTTTTCAGACCGGTTGTTTCCGGCGCGGGCCCGACCCAACCGCGCGGGCCGCCACTCGGATCACGGCGACTTCCCCTGTCGAGGCCGATTCCATCGCCGATCATTCGTTCCCCGCGTTCCCCCGTGGGTTTCCGGCTGGCCCCGCCGGTCGGTTGGTCCGGCGGGGCTACCGATCAGCTGGCTCCGGTGAGCTGGGCGGGACCAGCGCTCAGTCGGTCCCGGCGGTCCGGCGGGACCGGGCGGAGTGCCGAGCCGCGCCCGGCGCGGCACCCGGCGCGGCGCCCGAGCCGGGACGTCCGCCCCGGCGCCGGGCTCGCAGCAGCTCGAACCCGATCGGGATCACCGACAGCAGCACGATCCCGATAAAAATCTTCTCGACGTTGTGCGCGACGAACTCGACCTTCCCGAGGAAGTATCCGATCACCGTCACACCGGTGCCCCACAGCAGCCCGCCGATGATGTTGAACGTGACGAACAGCCGGTAGTTCATACCGCTGACCCCGGCGACGATCGGGGTGAACGTCCGCACGATGGGCACGAAGCGGGCGAGGATCACCGAACGGGGGCCGTACCGCTCGAAGAAGTCGTGGGCCTTCTCCACGTTCTCCTGCCGGAACAGCCTGGAATCCGGGCGCCGGAAGAGTGTGGGGCCGGCCTTGCGCCCGAACAGGAAGCCCGCCTGGTCGCCGGCAACCGCGGCAATGGAGATCAGCACGCAGGCCAGCCACAGCGGGGTCGACAGCCTGCCGTTGGAGACGAGCAGCCCCACCGTGAACAACAGCGAGTCACCGGGCAGGAAGAAACCGATCAGCAGCCCGGACTCCGCAAAGACGATCAGCAGGATGACGATCAGGCCCGCCTTGGCCAGATGCTCCGCATCCAGGAAGCTCGGGCCGAGCGCGAGAGTCGTCGAAGCAAGCGTGGACGCGGTCAACACGGCGATGGGCCTCCGGAAGCGGCTCGGGATACCAGGCGGCTGGCGGCCGATTCGGTTCCCGCCTCGACCGGGCACTCCTCGAAGATGACAACGGACCAGCACCGACCAGGCCAGCCCGACCGGCGAAGAGCGACGCGGCCACGACCGTCCGCGCTGCTGACCGCCCGCCAGCCCACCGGATCAGAGCTTGGCTGCCCGGACAGCGTATCCAGTGGGACCACAGGAGGTACCCGCGGCCCCGCTGTGACGTCTCCTCACGCGATGCGGACATTCGCATCAGCCGCACCCGGCACCTCCACGCCCGGCCCGGTCGGGATCAGCATCCGCGCCGGGCCGGGGCCGGTGCCTATCACATCCGTCACATCCGTCACATCAGTCATATCCGTCAC
>NZ_CEVIVC010000045.1:9719-23547 GCF_982290645.1 Protofrankia sp. CiP1_Cm_nod4 | reverse complement strand
AGCCGTCACAGCCGTCACAGCCGTCACAGCCCGCCCCGACACGGCGGCGTCGCCGGTCGGCCCGGCCGGACGGGCGCAGCCGCATGACGGGCCGAACCCGCGCTAGAATCGGCTAACACTGTTAGCTACACCTGTGGTCGACGATGTTGGCCTTAGGTGACATCACTACGCCCGAAGGGGGTCTACCATGGCCGACACGTCCAAGATCTATTATCGCGAGCCCGGCCGGTTCACCCGGCATGTCGTCAACAACCTGATCGCGGGCTTCACCCGAGCCGGTATCAGCATCTGGGGCAGCCGCGTCCTGGAGGTGCGGGGACGCAGCAGCGGGCAGCCCCGCCGGGTCCCGGTCAACCTGCTCGACCATGAGGGCAGGCAGTACCTGGTCGCGCCGCGGGGCGAGACCCAGTGGGTACGCAACCTGCGCGCCGCCGACGGCAGCCTCGACCTCCTGCTCGGGCGCCGCCGGGAGCACCGGACCGCCCATGAGCTCGCGGACGCGGACAAAGCGCCGGTCCTGCGTGCCTATCTCCGCCGCTGGAAGGCCGAGGTGGGGGTGTTCTTCGACGGTGTCAGCGCGGATTCGACCGATGAGGATGTCGCCCGCATCGCGCCGAGGCATCCGGTGTTCATCCTCGACCCGCTCGCATGACGCAGTCCGTTCTCTCCCCAGGCGCTGGTCCCTCCTCAAGTGCTGGCCTCTCCTCAAGTGCCCCGCCGCGGCCGCGTGCGCTCAGCCCCCGCGCCACGGAGATCATCAGCGCGGGCAGGCGGCTGCTCGAGGCGGAAGGAGCCGGCGCCCTGACCATGCGCCGGCTGGGCGCCGAGCTCGGCATCCAGGCGCCCTCCCTCTACAAGCACCTGCCGGGCAAGCACGCCGTCGAACTGGCCCTGGTCGACGAGGCACTGGCCGAGATCGGCCAGGCCCTGCACCAGGCGGTGTGCCACCCCGGGCCGGCGGGCGGCATCGCGGGCACCCTGGCCGCCTACCGTGAGTACGCGCTCGCCCACCCGAATCTGTACCGTCTGGCCACCAGCTCCCGCCTGCCCCGTGGCTCGACAACACCCGGCCTGGAGGAATGGTCCGGTGAACCGTTCTTCCTGGCGACCGGCGACCCGCAGGTCGCGCAGGCCATGTTCGCCTTCGCCCACGGCATGGTCATCCTCGAGCTGGACCAGCGCTTCCCCGGCAACAGCGACCTGCAACGGACCTGGGAGGCGGGCGCGGACGCCTTCACGTCCGCATCGGCGTCCGCGCGCGGGTCACGACCCGCCACCCGCGCCGCCGCGCACTCCCCCGGGCCTGCGCCCGGACCCATGCCCGAACTCGAGACCCCGCTGATACTCGAGACCCGCTGACGGGGACCGGCGGAGGCCCGCCCCGCCCGCATCCCCTCGGAGCACTCTGAGGAGCTGGGCCGCCAGAACTTCCAGGACCGGGTTCCGGAGGCGCGTCCGAGCGTGAAAAAACGTGATCGCGCTACCTCCGGCCGTCCAGCGGGTACCCCTGGTCTACCGGGCAGCAGCCCGCGGGCGCACAGGGGGCCGACATGCACGGGACTGACGCGCACTGGACCGATGTGCACGAGACCGACGTGATCGTGATCGGCGCCGGCCCGGCGGGGGAGAACGCCGCGGGCCGATGCGCGGACAACGGGCTCACCGTCTCGATCGTGGAGCGCGAGCTGGTCGGCGGGGAATGCTCGTACTGGGGTTGTATCCCGAGCAAGACGCTGCTGCGCCCGGGCGATGTGCTCGCCGCGGCCAGGCGTGTTCCCGGCGCGTCCCAGGCGGTCACCGGCACCGTCGACGCCGCCGCGGCCTTTGCGTGGCGTGACTACATGACCGCTGACTGGAATGACAGCGGCCAGGTGCCCTGGCTGGACAGCAAGAAGATCACACTGTTCCGCGGGGCCGGCCGGCTGGCCGGGGCCCGGACGGTCGAGGTCACCGGCAACGACGGGGCCAGGCGGCTGACCGCGAGACGGGCCGTGGTCCTCGCGACCGGGACGGTCGCGGTCATCCCGCCGGTCGACGGCCTGCGCGACGCGCGCCCGTGGAACAACCGGAGCGCCACCGCCGCGACCCACGTGCCGCGCCGGCTGCTGGTGGTCGGTGGCGGCGCGACCGGGGTGGAGATGGCGCAGGCGTTCCATCGCCTCGGGTGTTCACGGGTGACCATCGTCGAGGCCGGTGAGCGGCTGCTCGCGCGGGAGGAAGCGTTCGCCGGGGAGGAACTGCGCGCGGCTTTCCAGGCCGCGGGCATAGAAGTGATCACCGGTGTGCCGCTGGCGTCCGCACGCAGGCGGGACGGCGGCTCGACGGTGGTGGCGACGCTGGCCGACGGCGCCCGGATCGGCGCCGAGGAGATTCTCGTCGCCGTCGGTCGCCGACCGGCAACCGCGGATCTGGGCCTGGACGCGGTCGGGCTGCCCGCCGGCCGGTTCGTCGACGTCGACGGGTGGATGCGGGCCACCGGGGTGGACGGGGGCTGGCTCTACGCCGTCGGCGACTGCAACGGCCGGACGTTGCTGACGCACATGGGCAAGTACCAGGGCAGGCTCGCCGCCGACGTCATCCTCGGCCGCGACGTCCCGGCCGCCACGGACGTGGTACCGCGGGTGATCTTCACCGATCCCCAGGTCTGCGCGGTGGGCCTGACCGAACGGCAGGCCCGGGACGCCGGCCTGCCGATACGGACCGTCACCTACAGCACAGACGACGTGGCCGGCTCCCAGGTACGCGGCCGCGCCAACATCGCACCCACCGGAACCAACGGGACCAACGGGACCGGCGAGAGCGGCAGGGCCGGCAGGACCGCCGGAGCCGCCGGAGCCGCCGCGTCCGCCGCGTCCGCCGCGTCCGGTGGGGCCAGCAGGGCCGCCGTGACCCGTGTGACCACCAGGACCAGCAAACTGGTCATCGATTCCGAACGATCGGTGGTCGTCGGAGCGACGTTCATCGGCCCGGACGTCCAGGAGCTGCTGCACGCCGCGACCGTCGCCATCGTCGGCGAGGTACCCCTGAACCGCCTGTGGCACGCGGTCCCCTCATTCCCCACCGTCAGCGAAATCTGGCTCCGCCTCCTCGAGATATACGGCCTGTAGCCCGGCATCCGCCCGTCGCCCATCGAATCGATCCGGCGGACCGCGGCATCCCGATGAACATCCCGGGCGAATCCGACGAGTCCGTGAACACGGTATAAAGTCTTCTTTCCGGGAGACTTCGTCCCCGGTCATGGAGCACGACGGGGGAGCTCTGGATGAAGGTCCGGTCCGGCGGTCGCGGAACGCGCGCGAGCCGTCGGGAACGCTCGGCCTCTCGGCCGGTCGGCCGATGAAAGCCATACTCGCCCTCGTCGGGATCGACCCGGCGCACGCCACCGTGTTCGTCGACCGGGCCCGGTACACCTGCGCCGCCCTGTTCATGGCGCTCTACTACGTCTATGCGACGGCCGGCTGCACGTTCTTCCTGATGATCGCAACCGGAGGTGGGCTCTTCCCGGGGGTGATCGTCGGCCTGCTGTTCGCGGCGGCCGTGGTGGTCTATGACAGGTTCCTGTTGTCCCAGGTAAGCATCAACTTCTCCGATCTCTACAAGGATGACGCGCAGCTTCCCGGTCTCTACAAGAAGAACGCGCAACCGCGCGACTGGTCGAAGAGGCGCAGCTATGCGGTCAGAATCGTGATAACCCTGCTCATTGCGATCGTCGTGACCGACCCATTGGTCCTGAAGATGTTCGACGCTGAGATCACGGCAGAACTCGGCCGGCGGCACGCCGACCGGACGGGTGTACTCAACGCCGCGGTCGAGAAAAACAGAGTGGATCGTCTCACCGCACTCGACGATGAGATCGCGAGTGACCAGAAGCAGCTCGAGGCCGCCAATAAGGCCGTCGAGGAGGCACTCGCCGCGGTCACGAACGAGCGCGAGGGCCGGGGAGCCACCGGCCGGACCGGGAACGGCCCCGTGTTCACTCTTCTCAACAGCAACTACACAAACGCGGTCATCCGGCAGAATGAGGCCGCGAACACCCTTGCCAGCGTACTGTCGGACAAACCGGAGAAAATTGGGCAGATCAACGGTGAAGCTACCCGGCAGGCAGCCGAGAACAGCAGTCGGCCACCGCCACCCGCAGGTGTTCTCGACCACCAGGATGCATTGCTGACCGTGCTTCGCCACAATCTGCATGCATTTCTGGTCTGCATATTGATCTCTCTGCTGCTCGTAGCTCTCGATCTCGCGGTGCTGTTCATCAAAATGGCCGGCCACAACAGCGCCTACGAAATCTCCGTCGCCGCCGCGAGCCGTTCTCGGCTGCGTGTCATGCTCGCCTCGTCCAAGGCCGACGAGGAGGTTGCCCTCATGGAGGTCCGGCTACGGGCCGAACAGGCGAAACGGGATCTGCGCCATCACTACGGAACAATCGGGGCAAACATGGCCGGAGGGGAGCTGAAAGGAACGGTATACACCTCCGAAAACATCTCGCCGGGGCTGGGCGACCTGCTCGAGTCACTCTCCCGCCCCATGGCCGCCGCGGTGGGAGGACAGGGCACGCGGATTACTTACGACGGGCCGATAATGTTCGGCTCCTGGGAGAAGACGTTCTACTTCGCACCGCCCGCGGGAAACACCTTCGAGGAGGTCAGGGGCCGGGCCCGGAGCGTTCTCGACGCGATCGCGGCCAACCTCACGGCGGGGACGACAGCCATGCCCATGGAGGACATCGATGCCACGGCCTTCCGGACCTTCTTCACCGCCACCCGTGACCTGGGGTCGATCTCGCTCGTGATCGGCCCGCTGGTCACGGCCCGGGTCGGGGACGAGCTTCGGGGCACGATCCTCAGCGCCGAGGAACTGCTGGACGCCGACAACGCCTATCCCCCACGTGAGGCAGCGACAATAGTCGCCCGGATACGAGAGCGGGATCCGGCCCGGGATCCGGGCCGGGACCTGTCGGAATGGATGCGGGCGGCCCGCTCGGCTGCCGACGGGCGCTCGGACACGCGGCGGACGGCACGCCCGCCCTCCGACTTTCTCCCTGATATTCCAGAAATTCCCGCCCCGCGGGACGATGAAGGGGAAGACGACGAATGGCCATGACGGGCGGCCCGGATCACTGTTCACGCCACTTCTGAAGCAGGCCGGCAGCCGTCCGCGTCCACGGATGGTCATGGCCGAGAACTTCCTGGCAGCGCGCAAGCGTCTTCTCGGCAGCCATCCGGGCCGGTATACGATCGTCGAGGGCGTACAGATCCATCGCCGTGTTGATGGCAGATACGAGCGTGTCAGGATGACGGTCGCCGAGAAGCAGGCGCCGACGCTCCCAGACATATTCGTTCAGCCGTAACGACTCCCGATGATTGTCGAGCAGATAATGGCATCCGGCAAGGTTCGCCGCGCTGGAAAGAGTGTCCGGGCGGTCATCACCGAGAACCCGCCGCCGGCGTTCCCAGGTGTCCAGAGCCAACGTGTACGCCTCGTCGAGACGGCCCAGAGCACGCAGATCCATGACAAGACTGTTGGCCGACGCCAGGATGTCGGGATGATCGGTCGAAAGAATCCGTTGCCGACGGCTCGAGATATCCTTGTCCAGCTCGTAGGCCTTTTGATGATAATCCTTCTTCAGGACGAAGAGAGCACGGGCCAGGTGATGGCCCGCAGCCAGGGTGTCGAGGTGGTCGGGGCCGAGTACCGGTAGCCAGCGGCTGCGGGCCCGGTCAGCGAGGTCATGGCTCTCGCCGTACCGCCCCCGTGCGTAGTGGTAGCGGCAGACATCGAGAAGAAGAGCACGGAATTCGGCCGGTTCGCCGGTCGCCGCGGCAAACCGGCCGGCAACGGCCAGGACGTGGGATGCCATGCGAGAGACCAGGGACTCGTATGCGGGCCAGTTGGCCGGCTCACCGGGATCGCCACGACTCTCGGTTCCCAGCCGGCGGAGCTCGTCGACGCCCGGACCGCTGCCAGGAGCCGCGTATGGCTCCGTCCACGCCTGGTCGGGACAGGTGGCCGGTTTCGCGGACAGCACGCCCGGAAACGTCGAAGAGATATCATTTCCGGTCATGCCCCCAGCCCCGGCCAGGGCGATATCCGCGCTGTTCGACAGCACCAGCCCGAGCCCCGGAGCTTCCTTCTCGTCCATGCGGGATACCCGCTCCGGGAGCGGTATCGGGCCGGTCGGTCTCATACGGCCTGCCGTAGCCTGTTTCCGGATCGGTAATGTGGGCGGGCTGTCCGGTCTTCTTCGCCCGGCCAGTGCGTCCCGTAGCCCGTCGAGCAGCCGGGTCCGTGCCTCCCGTTCATCAGCCGGTCCCGACAGATCCGTCAGGTCGATCCGCCCACGTGTCCCCAAAATCCCGAGGCTGCCCGGACCACAGGTTTCGATCATGATCGGGAGCAGTCGCCGAGCATCCCCTTTCAGGTCCGATTCCCGCATCACCTGCCACTGCGCGCCACCGTCGGCCGACTCGAGATAGGCCGGTGTCACCACCGCCAGCAGCCGGCTCGCTCTGCGCAGGCCCTCCTGTTCCAGAGCGGACCAGACAGTCCCCGGGACGGACTCCCATGCCTTGATCAGAATCCGGTACCCGGTCTCCTCCAACGTCCAGGCGATCCACTCCGCCCATTCATGATCCGCATCGGCATACGAGACGAAGAAGTCCCAGCCGCCCTCAGCGGCACCCCCGTCGGTCATGTGCCCAGCATCCCACCGACAACGGATGGGAAGTGTAGGTGGTTCCCGTCGTCATGACAGCGCTTTCCACCTACGGCTTCCGCATCTGTAGGTGGAAAGCGCTGTCATGGAAGCGGTTTCCACCTACGCCTTCCGCTAATCTGAAGCAGATGTCACTGTCACCAGCGGAGTTCTACGCGACGCTCCCGCGCTCGATCGCCGGGGCCAGCGCTCTTTTCCATGATCCCGATGACCGGGTCCTACTCGTCCAGCCGTCCTACCGCACCGACTCCTGGCTGCTGCCCGGCGGCCACATGGAGGAGGGAGAATATCCCTGGGAGACCGCGCGGCGAGAAATCAAGGAAGAGCTGGGGCTGGACCTGCGGCCTGGACGGCTGTTGGCGATCGACTGGGTACCGCCCCAGGCCGACGGACGGCCGGCGCTGGCCAACTTCGTCTTCGACGGCGGGCTGCTCACCGCCGACGACGCCGAACAGCACCTGCGTCTCCAGGCCGACGAGCTGACCGCGTGGCGGCTGTGCACCCCCTCGGAGCGTGACCAGCTCCTTGCGCCGTACATCGCCTGGCGTGTCCACGCCTGCGTCGACGCCCTGCGCACCGGCCAGACCGCCTACCTCCAGCACGGCCGGCCCCCAGCGGCCGCACCCGGCTGACCGGCCGCGCCCGGCTGCGCGACCGCACCTGCGCACCCGGGTGACCGGCCCGACAGGCGCCAGCCAGCCCACACCCCCACGGTGGCCGTCTCGCCTCATTTTGACCTCGACGGCCACCCACATCGTCCTGATTCGACGTTCCTGGACAGAGGCCGCGAGGCTGGCGGCAGCCCGGAGGAGCGAGGCTGCTGCCCTGCGGAACACCATTCCGTTGGGGATGGGATAAACCGTGGCCCCGTGAACGGGGCAGCGATGCTGTTCTCACCCCCGTTGCCCCGCCTTTTCCACGTCGTGGCTCCGCTCGCCGGCGCTGCCGTCCCCGCCGGTCGGCGACGTTGTCGCACCTGCGGGGACGGCCATCTACGGAGGATCTGTAGCCGCGTACGGCGGTGTGGTGCACCGTCGCCGCAATGATCCTTTCGTGGCAGCGTACGAGCTATGGCGCATGAGCGGTGTGTCCCGGACGCCGGTGGTCATCATCACCCCGACGGTGACCACCCTGACGATGCTCGCCCTGGCGGCCCTTGTTCTCACGACGCTCACCATTCACATGACGTCGGTGGTCACCGTCCACGTGACGATGGTGACGAGGGCGCGACGGTGCGCACACGTGACGTGCGTTGGCGGCAGCGGTTGGCTCACCGGCTGGTGCCGCACTCCCACGATTCGGCGAACCGGGTGGATTCGGAGGTGGAAACATCTGCCGAGGGGATCCGCGCGCTGTGGATATCGCTGGCCGTGCTCGGGGCGACCGCTGCTCTTCAGATGGTCATCGTCATGCTGTCCGGATCGGTGGCGCTGCTCGGGGACACCGTCCACAACGCGGCGGACGCGCTGACCACGCTGCCCATCGGTGTCGCGTTCGTCCTCGGCCGACGACCGCCTACCCGCCGCTACACCTACGGTTACGGCCGTGCCGAGGACCTGGCCGGCCTCGCCGTTCTCGCGACGATCGCCGCGTCCGCGGGCTTCACCGCCTACGAAGCCGTCGACCGGCTGCTGCATCCCCGTGTGGTCACCCATCTGCCGGCGGTAGCCGCGGCCGGGCTGGCCGGGTTCGCCGGCAACGAGCTGGTGGCTCGACACCGGATCCGCACTGGCCGGCGGATCGGGTCGGCGGCGCTGGTCGCGGACGGGCTGCACGCCCGCACCGACGGGTTCGCCTCGCTGGCCGTGCTGCTGGGCGCCGCCGGCGTGGCCGTGGGCTGGGACACCGCCGACCCGGTCATCGGCCTGGTCATCACCGCCACGATCCTCGCCGTGCTCCGTGACGCCACCGGCGAGGTCTACCGACGCCTGATGGACGCCGTCGACCCGGATCTGACCGACGCGGCCGAGGCCGCGCTGCGGGCCGTTCCGGGCGTCAGCGCCGTCGGCCGGCTCCGGCTGCGCTGGATCGGCCACCGGCTGCATGCCGAGGCCGACATCGTCGTCCCCGGGGAGCTCACCGTCGTCGACGCGCACGCGATCGCCATGGCCGCCGAGCACGCCCTCATCCACACCGTGCCGCGGCTGACCACCGCGACCGTCCATACCGACCACCCGGCAGCACACGAACCAGCGACGCATGACACGCGTGACGCTGACCACCGGTGTGCACCGTTCACCCGGTATGACGCTGCCGTGCCGCGGCTGACCACCGCGACCGTCCACACCGACCACCCGGCAGCACACGAACCAGCGGACACGGGATTCGACAGCGCACGGCTCGGCGACGTATGACCCGCACGACACGCGTGACGCTGACCACCGGTGTGCACCGTTTCGTCCGCCATGGCGTTCTCGCGCACCCCGCACCGGTGACACCAGCCGGTGAGACGCCCGCTCGAAGGACACTCATGGACGCCAGCCCACAAGTCACCGGCCCGTGAGTCGTCACCAGCCTGTGAGCCGCTTCCGGGACAGCCGGCGACAGGCGGTACGGCGAGAGTTGTCCACAGCCCACCGGTACACCCGCGGGGCCAGCGGGCCGACGGCAATGGTCAGCGTCGCATCGATGGACGCCGGCCACCGAAGAAGAAGATCGGCGCGAGTTCGTCGCTGTGTAGGCTGACGCGGCCGAAAAACGTACACGGCAACAAACTCGCGGCGATCATGACATGCGTGGGTGGCTGTGGACGGGATTCACCGGCCGCGGCCGCGTGCCGTGAGCAGATCCGGCAGGGAGGCGGCCGGATCGGCGCCCGGCTCGGCGCGGGCCCAGGCCAGCAGCCGTGTGAGGTCGGGCTCGTCGCCGGCCCCGGCCGGGGCAACGACAGGCAGCACGCCCTCGAGCACCTCCCCCGCGGCGGCGTCCACGGTCACCTCGGTGCCCGCCAGGCCCATCAGCGTCCCGGCGCCGCAGCCGACCACGCAGGGCACGCCGAGCTCGCGGCTGACCACCGCGGCGTGCGATGTCGCGCCGCCGAGCTCGGTGAGAACCGCCGCGACGGCCGACATCGCCGGCACGTCCTCGGGATCGGTGGTCGGGCGGGCCAGCACGACGGCCTCACCGGCGTCGGCGCGCTCCTGGGCCGCCTCGGTGTCGCAGACGACGACACCGCTGACGGCCCCGGGGCAGGCGGGCCGTCCCGAGGCCAGCACCCGCGCGGCCGCGCGCGCGTGCGGCTCGACGTGCGGGCGCAGCACGGCGGCGACCTGCTCGGGGGAGACCCGGTCCAGGGCCTCGCGCTCGCCGATGAGCCCCTCCCGCGCGAGCGCGACGGCCAGCCGCACGGCGGCGGCCGGTGAGCGTTTCGCGGCACGGGTCTGCAGCAGCCACAGGCGCCCGGACTCGACGGTGAACTCGATGTCCTGCACGTCACGGCACTCCCGCTCGAGCGTCGCCGCGAGCGCGACGAGCTCGGCGTGCACGACGGGCTGGGCGCGCGCCAGCTCGGTGAGGCGCAGCGGGTCGTGGGTGCCCGCGACCACGTCATCCCCCTGCCCCCGCGGCAGCCACTCCCCGAACGGCTCGGGATCCCCGGTGAGCGGGTCGCGGGTGAACAGCACGCCCGTCCCGGACGCGTCGTCGAGGTTGCCGAACACCATGGCCTGCACGGTCACCGCGGTGCCCGCGTCGCCGTCGAGCCCGCGCTCGCGCCGGTAGGCCAGGGCGCGGCGCGAGTCCCACGAGGCGAACACGGCGCTCACCGCGGCCTCGAGCTGCGCGGCCGGCGCGGCGGGCGGCGCGACGCCGACGACCGCCTCGAACTGGCGGCTGAAACGCCGGGAGGTGTCGGCCGCGAACCGGGCGTCGCCCGTCGACGCGGCCAGCGCCACCCGCACCCGCGGCGTCATCCCCAGGTTCAGGACGGTGTCCATCATTCCGGGCATCGACACGGCCGCGCCCGAGCGCACCGACACCAGCAGCGGCGCGGGCCCGCGGCCGAAGGTGCGGCCGGTGGCCTCTTCGAGATACGCGATCGCCGCCGGCAGCGCCGCGCGCACGTCGGCGGGCAGCCGGCCGCCGCCGGCGCGGTGGCGCGCGCACGCCTCGGTGGTCACGACGAAGGCCGGCGGCACCGGCGCACCGAGCGCGAGCATGCGCTGGATGCCCCACGCCTTGCCGCCCAGCAGCGCGCGGCCGCCGTCGAGGCCGGGGACGAGCGGGCGCACCGCGGTGGTGATCGTGATCATCCGGTCGTGGCCTCCTCGCTCACCCGGTCGCGTCCGGTCGCGCCGTAGAGCTCCTCGTGCAGCTCGTGGAAGACGGTGTGATAGCTGTCGACCATCGGATGCGTCAGGAAGCGCCGGTCGCCGCCGCGCAGCCGGACGAGCGCCACCTCCAGCCGGCCGGGGTAGCGGCCCAGCCGGGGGATGACGCCGGCCGCCCGCAGCGCGAGACGGCCCACGTCACCGTGCAGCGCCTCGACCCGGGCGATCACCGCGGCGTCGTACGCCGTGTCGGAGTGGTCGTTGGGCTCCTCACCGCGCAGCTGCCAGTCCCGCAGGATGGCCTTCAGCGCGTGGTCGTGCGCGCTGAACTCCTCCCAGACCAGGTCGAGCGCGGCCATGTCCAGGCCCGCGCGCTCGACGGCCAGCGCCGCCCGCAGCGCGTCGCGCCCGCCGGGCATGATCCGGTAGCGGCCACGGCACTCCTGGACGTGCCCGGCCGTGACAAGCGCCGCGAGCGCGCGGCGCACGGCGGTCTCGTCGCCGCCGGTCAGCCAGATCACCGTGGACGCGTCCGCCAGCCCGCCTTTCAGCCGCACCGCCTGCAACACCGCGAGATCCATCAGGCCACCTCCTCGGATGCGACTCCGGCCCGCTCGGATGAGGCCGCGGCCAGGCCTCGCGGGCTCGTTCCCGGCCCGCCCGCTCCCGGCCCGCCCGTTCGGCTGTCCACCGGCTCGGGGGCGATCCGCACACCGGCTTCGACCAGCGCCCGGCGCACCTGCCGCGGGCTTTCGTACCGGACGTCGACCATCCCCAGGTCACGCGCGGGCACGAGGTTCTCGGGGAAGTCGTCGACGAAGACCACCTCCCGCGGCCCGTGGCCGAGCATCTCCAGGAGCCTGCGGTAGATCGCGGGATCGGGCTTGCGCAGCCCCAGCTCCGACGAGTCGCCGTAGACGTCGATCGCGCCCGCGGGCAGCAGCGCGTGCAGCCAGTCACGCCGCTCGGCGAAGATGTTCGTCAGCAGCGCGGTCCGGTAGCCGGCCGCCCTGACCTCGACGACCAGCGCGGCCATCTCGGGCCGGACGTTGTCGCCCATGCACGCCCACAGCATCGCGTCCAGACGCTGTGCCGGGACGTCGACACGGTGTTTCTCGGCGATCGCCGCGGAGCACCGGCGGTAGAACTCGGCGATCGGCATGCGCCCCGTCTCGCAGCGGGCGAACAGCTCGCCGCCGCGGACGAAGGACATCACCGTGCCGGTGGGCAGGCCGTACTCGGCGTCGACCTTCTCGAACTCTCCGACGGGACTCGGGCACAGGACCCCGCCCACGTCGAAGACGACCGCCCCGATCATGCCTTGCGGGGCGGCGAGCCCGCGTGGACGAACTGCGCGCCACGGAACACGTCCACCTTGTGGATGTAGCCGTTCTGGGTGAACAGCGGGAACTCCCGCCCCTCGGGATCAACGAAGATCGCGTAGTAGTCCTGCATCGTGGCGGCCCAGTTGGGGGCGTCCGGCCCGACCTCGGACTCCTGCATGGCAACCGCGACCCGCCCCGTCGGACGCACCAGGTCACCGGCGATGCGGTGCCCGTTGGAGAACTCGAGCTCGTAGTGCTTCGGGCAGGCGGTCGCCTCCTTGTGATAGACACCGCCCACGCAGGGGACGAGCGTGCCCGCGTCCGACCACCAGCCGGCGACCGGCATGGGAGCCGGTTCCGGCAGCTCGTGGCTGCGCAGCGCGATGACCGAGAAGACGCTGTCGTCCGGCAGGATCGCCGATACGAGGTCCCAGCCGGTGTTCCACATCAGCTGGGTCTTGCGCCGGCCCCAGCCGCGGTCGCGCCAGCCGAAGCCGGAGAACGCGAGCTCCGGCCCGCCGCGCCAGCGCATCGTCCCGCTGGCCGTGATGACCTGCTCGGTGTGGCGGTAGACCTGCCCGCTCTCCCCGGTGGCGTAGTAGCCCCTGAACATGGTGTCCCACAGGGGCGCGAGGTGCTTCCCCCGCAGCGTCAGGTCGAACTCGGCCTCGTCGAGGCTGCCGGCCCACCGCAGCTCGTGGTCGGAGTCCCAGGAGAGGTTGACCACCTCCAGCCGCGCGAGCTCGTTGCCGATCCGCCGGTCGTTGTGCGTCCCGTCGGTCCGCAGCACCTGGATGACCGATCTGTTGCCCTGCGCGACGCCGACGGCGCACCGGGTGTCAGGCGAGCGGTTGGCGCTGACCGTCATGTGCATGTTGATGTTCGCGTTGAGCGCGTCATCACGGACGGTGATAAAGAAGGTCTCCTTCCACGGTAAGGACTCGTCACCGAAGGGCTTGTGTAACAGCTCGTCCTCGGGGCGGGGCAGCCATTCCGCCGGGACGCCGCGGGACGGCAAGGCGGCCGCCCCGGTGGCTGTGCTGGTGGCTGTGCTGGTGGCCGTGGGAGTGCTCATGCGGTGCTCTCCAGTTCACTGTCACGGTTCGTGCTGTCACGGTTCGCGCCGTCACGGGCCGCACGGCCGGTCACGCCTTCCGCGGCCCGCTTGAGGATCTCCACCGTTCCCTTGTTGCCGTCGACCCGGACGCGGTCGCCGGTGCGCAGCACCCTGGTGCCGTTGCCCGTGCCGATGACGCACGGCACCCCGACCTCACGCGCGACCACGGCGGCGTGGCTGAGCAGGCCGCCGATGTCGACCACCAGGGCCGAGGAGAGGAACAGCACCGACGCCCAGCTCGGGTCGGTGGTCGCGCACACGAGCACCTCGTCGGGCTCGATGTCGCCGAACGTGGGGTCGTGGACCACGCGCACGAAGCCCTCGGCGGTCCCGCCGCTGGCACCGATGCCCGTGACGCTGCTCTCCGTGCCCGCCGGGGCCGCGGCCCCCGCCTCCCCCGTGC
>NZ_CEVIVC010000045.1:7113-8935 GCF_982290645.1 Protofrankia sp. CiP1_Cm_nod4 | reverse complement strand
CGCCTCCCCCGTGCCCCTCGCGCCAGGCATGCCGGACGCGCCGGATGTGTCGGACGTGTCGGGCCTGTCGTCCGCGGATACCAGTGCGAAGGGCACGGGCCGGCCCTGCCAGTGCGTGGGGATGTCGTGACGCAGGAAGTCCGCGCGCTGCGCACGCCGCCGGGCGGCGATCTCCTTCGCCCCGGCGGGCAGCCCGTCGACGAGCTCGGAGACCTCGAACAGGAACACGTCCTCGGGATCGTCGAGACGCCCGTCCGCGGCCAGCAGCGCGCCCAGGCGCCGGGCGGCTCCGCGGGCGACGTCGAGAGCCTGCAGGTAGGCGGCCTTGGCGACGCCGCGCAGCGGGATCCGTGACACGGCCAGCTTCAGCACGAGCTTCGCTCCCGGCCGCCGCGCGGCAGGCAGCCCGGCCAGCAGCTCACGCTCGGCCCGCTCGCGCGCCCGGGCCCGCTCCGCGGCGGCCAGCGCCGGGTCCTGGGTGTCGTCGCGTTCGCCGTACTGCGCGGCGAGACGGAGCACCGGCGCGGGATCCTCACGCCAGACCCGCCCGGAGACCTCGCCCTCGCGCGGGCCATGGTAGCCGTGCCTGGTGAGGAAGGCGTCGAGCGTCAGCTCCCCGCGTCCCATCCGCCACAGGTCGAAGATGATGTCGGTCTCGGCGTGCGAGCCCTGGCCGGCGACGAGCGCGTTGGCCTGCGCGTGGTCCAGACCGGCCTTCTCGATGAGGGTGAGCAGCTGGTCGTAGACCGCCTGCACCCCGATGAACACGCCGCCGGCCTGCACCCGGATCATCTCCGTGAAGCGGTCCCGGCCCTCGGCCAGCGCGTGCCGGGCGCCGGCCTCGTCGAGGGTGTCGAACCGCGGTACCCAGGCCTGCCACCAGGCCTTCGTCGGCCCGGTCCGCGCGATCACGTCCCGGCGGACGGTGGCCAGCGCGTAGGGCATCCTGGCTGCGACGAACGGCAGGCGGCGCCTGGAGCGGGCCAACGGGATGCCCGCCGGGACCTCGCCGAGCAGCTGGCGCGCGATCGCGTCCGGCCCTGAGCCGGGCAGCAGCCCGCCCATCTCGCAGAAGAAGTTGACGTTCAGGGCGGCGCGGCCGTAGAAGACGGCGGCGACGGCGTCGTTGGGATCGTCCTGCACACGGACGTCACCGGACGCGAGCGCCCCCATGCGTGCGAAGCAGTCACGAACCCCGACGTCGACCGCGGGCCCCCATAGCGACCACCCCAGGGGTGTCGCCACGCCCGGGAGTGCCTCCCCCACGTTCGTCGTGCTCCAGAAGCGTTCAGGTCGTGACTGCGTGTGTAAAGGACCGCTCGGGTCCACGCTGATGCTCATGCGGATCCTCTCCTGCTCAGGCCTCCCGATCCGGCCCGGCTACGGACGACAGGGCGGCGGGGTGCCTATTCGCCGAGTGCAGCCAGCGTTAACAAACAAGTGTTTGTTGTCAAGAGCGGGCCCGCCAGGTGCGCACGAAACAGCCGATAGGCACCAAATAACACAAATGGATGAGAAAACCCGCAATATCATGATCAGGCAGTAGGACTGGACCAGCTTCCTCCCGGAAGGCCGGTACCCGGGAGCGGACGGCCGGAGACCGCACCTTCAACCGCTGCACGGCGCGCGCAACCGCGACACGACGCGTGTCCCCGCAGTGGCTTCAGCGCCTGGCTCGGGCAGATGAGGCGTGCTCCTCGTGACCGTGCTGGAGATCGGTCACCGGCTCGAGGTCTGCCAGGACCGTCCGTAGCCAGTCTCAGCGCCACTCCGACTACGACACGATGATCATGTAGGCCGGAACCTAACGATCCGCGGGGCT
>NZ_CEVIVC010000045.1:0-6760 GCF_982290645.1 Protofrankia sp. CiP1_Cm_nod4 | reverse complement strand
CGCCCCCCAGCGAAGCCGCCCAACGGGCGGCAAGCAAGAAAAACCAGCCCGTGGACCTGGGCAAACTCAAACCACAAACACCGACAAACGCCCCCACCCAACGAAGCCGCGCCACAGGCGCGGCAAGCCCCCAACCATAAAACCGTGGGGGGTCTCGGGGGGGCTCGGCCCCCCCGGCAGACATCCCGGCCCCAGCGAAGCCGCCCAACGGGCGGCGAGCAAGGAAAGCCAGCCCGTGGACCTGGGTGGACTTGAACCACCGGCCTCTTCCTTATCAGATCATTTTGACACTGGGTGACCAGGCGGGTGCGTCCCATTCATCCAACTGGTCGCATTCGTCAGTCGGTGTCCGCAGCAGACGATCACAGATAGTCCCGTCGGTCGCGTCGGGTTCCGTTCACGATTCCGTGCACGTGGCTCGGGTCCCGTGCAGCCGTGTCGGGTGGGTGGCCGTCCGACGCGCCCGGCGAGCATGGCGCCCCCGGCGCCACGCGCAGTTCGCGGCGCGGCGGACGGACGGGCCCCGCGCGGCACGGCGTGCCCTGGTCGACATCCCGGCCGAGCCGTCGATCCCGGCCGCCTGCGACGGCTTCGCCAGACTCCGGGCTGAGCTGATCACCTCCGTCGGTCGGGCAGGCTTCGCCCTACCCCGGGTTCTCCCGGCCGGGCAAGGGCCGCATCCCCACTCGAGTTCGATCTTTGCCGCCGGCCCTTGCGCGGTCGGGAGGTTCCGGGGTAGCCCTCGGGGTGCCCGTCCGGCGGAGGTGATCAGCGGACATGCCCCCACCCACCACCGGAAACGAACACGTATTCGACCCACCTCCAGAGAGAGGGCCGGGGTTCGGGGCGGAGCCCCGTGGTCTTTGCGGCCCGCAGGGCCGCGCTTGAACAAGTAGGGAAAGTTGGCACAGTCACTCACGACACCAAAAGCATCCGATAAGTTACAAAAAGTGATAAGAGTGGTAATCCGAACCTTTGTCTCAGGTCACGGCGAGACGGTAGGAGAGCACGGATCGGTGGCCAGCCATGACGATGTCCGCAGTCTCGACCGGCTTGTCACCCACTCGGTAAGTGCGCCTCATCGAGAGGACGGAGGCGCCCGGAGGCAGTTCGAGCGCTCTCACCTCGTCGGCTGTCGGTGGCCGCGAGGTGATCTCTTCCTCTACCGAGTCGATGTGTTGGCCGATCAGATCAAAGCGTGCGACAACGCCGATTGCTGCGCCTTCCTCGGGAAGCTCGATTGGCGTGCCCGTGGTGAGGGCTGAGGGCTCCCACGAGATGGCCGTTTGGATCGGGGTCCCGTCATAGCGGTAGAGGTATCGCGTCACAGTCACCGGCTCGCCGGGCTGAATGGCGAGCCGTTCGGCAACCTGTTCGTCTGCCGTTTCGCGCGTCGTCTCGTGGTCCCAGGAGGCTCGCCCGCCCGACGCGGCGGCAGATCGAGCAAACGGGGATGTTGACTCCGTGGAGCCTGGCGGGCGCCGCCGGTAGAAGTCGGTTGTGATGCGTCGGACCGACGGCCGGGTCTGGACGAAGGTTCCGTGCTGGCCTCGGGTTTCGATCAGCCCTTCCGTCTGAAGCTGTGCGATCGCGCGACGGATCGTCTCCTGAGCGGCGTGGAAGGTCCGGGCGAGTTCGCGGTGTGAGGGGAGCCGGCTGCCCGGCGGGTACTCACCTGCTTCGATCTTGTCCCGCAACGATGCCGCGATCCGGGTGTATGGCGGGCGGCTTGGCGTGGACATGCCCTAGACCATATCGAGCATGCCCACAAAAGATCTTTCAAAAGATGCCCTAGGGCATGTGGACATGCCTTAAGGCATGCTGCTACTGTCGAGCCACGCTGAGACGGGAGGCAACCCGTCGAGGTGGCTGGGCCTTCTGGACATGAAGAAGGCCCGGGTGGGAGGCAACCCACACCGGGCCAGACGCGACTGATGATCGCTCTTCGAGCGTACAGCGTCTGACCTTCTCGTGGACGCCTTCCACGCCTGTTGTTGGCGTGCCCGCCGGCTGCGGCCGGGGGCTGGTGGAAGGGCGTGTGATGACGCTTTCTGTTCTGTTCGCCGTGGATGGTGGGGATCGTCCGTGGCCGACGTTGCCGGACGACCCGGAGCCGGACCGCTGGGTTGTGATCGTCGATGGTGCGAAGTCGTCGGGTGGTGTCCGGTGAGCCGGCGGCAGAAGGCGAAGGACGTGGTGACCGAGGTGGCCCGGCCGCGGCGGGGTGAGCGGTTGGACGCGCCGTCGCCGACGCGGCGGGCGGTGGTGAAGGCCGCGTTGACCGCGCCGGTCGGGGTGGCGCTGTTCGGGTCGCAGCAGTCGGAAGAGCTGTCGTTGGAGACGCCGCGGTCGCGGGAGGCGCGTCATGGCCGGTGAGCAGGCGGCGGTGCGGGAAGCGGTGGTGCGGGACGCGTTGCACGCCGCGGTGGCGGCGGTGGACCCGCCGGTGCCGGTCGTGGGGAAGGGGAAGCCGGTGCGGCCGGTGCCCCGGCGGGAGTCCCCGACCGTCCCGACCGAGACCGGCGGTGGCAGCGACGCTGACGGCGCTACCGGTATGGCGCACGCTGCGACGATCGATGCCCGGTCTGTCTCGTCTCCCGCGCGGCGGCAGGCCGCCGCGCTGCGGGCCGGGCTTGAGCTGCTGGCCGCGGTCGGGGACGCGGTGGACGCCACCGGTGCCCGGCTGCACCTGACCGTTTTCGCCTCCGGCCACCGGCCATCGCTGTCCGTCGACGTGTTCGGCGCCACCGCCCCCGGCGGACCCGACGAGGCGCCGGTGATCCTGGCCGGCCTGACCGCGGTGGCCGGCCGGCTCGGGTTGCCGCTGACCGTCGACTACGACACCCCGCGCTCCGTCGGCCTGTCCGTGACGACCACGATCACCGGCGTCCAGGTCCGGATCTGCACCCGGTTCACCACCCCCGACGGCATCGCCGCCGCCCGCGCTCTTCTTCCCGCCTCGACAGGGGACCCCCGATGACCACACCGACCACGGCCGGCACCGTGGCCACCGGCCCGGCTGCTGCTCCCGCCGGCCCGGCCGGGGAGACACCTGACCCGCTGGCCGGGCTCACCCCGCTGATCTCGGTGGAGACCGCCGCGGAGGTTCTCGGGTTCTCCCGGGCGTCGGCGTACCGCTACGCCAAGGCCGGGGCGCTGCCGGTCCGGCGGATCGGCGGCCGGGTGTACGTCGTGACCGCGGGGCTGCGTGCCCTGCTCACCCCGGACGGGGGTGCCCGGTGAGCGCCACCCGGCTGCGGGTGGCCCTGGCCGTCGATCCCGACGGCGGGCCGGCGGTCGACGCGGCGACCGTCCCTGGCGTTCTCGACGGGTTCGCGTGCCCGGTCTGCTTCCCGCGGGCCCGTACCGGCGAGCGTGGTGCGCGGAAGAGCCCGAAGGCGGTCACGATCCCCACATCGGCCAAGGAGATCAGGAACCTGATCGGTAGGAAGCGGACGTCGAAGACGACGGCCGCGGACGGGGTGACGACGCGGGACCGGCTCACCGGCCGGGAGTCGACCACGCTGACCCCCGCGCAGAAGGCGGAGCTGGCCCGCCGCCGGAAGGTCAAGAAGAAGGGCGGCCGGTGATGGGTACGAAGATCAGCGCCGATCAGTGGATCAGCCGTCTGGTCGGTGCCGGCCTGGCCGTCGTGGCCGGGGTCGCCGCGGTCGTCTCGTACCGGCACATGCGCGACCTGTCCGCCCGCCACGGCGAGGACGGGCTGTCCTCGACGATCCTGCCGCTGTCCGTGGACGGGCTGCTGGCGGTGGCCGCGCTGGTGCTGCTGGCCGATGCCCGTGCCAACCGGCGCGGCGGCCGGGCCACCGCCTGGTTCGCGGTCACGCTCGGGATCGGCGCGTCGGTGGCCGCGAACGTGGCGCACGCCGAGCCGACGTGGACCGGCCGGCTGATCGGCCTGTGGGCACCGGTCGCGCTAGCGGTCGCGCTGGAGCTGGCGTTGCGGCATGTCCGGCACGCGGCGGCCGACCAGGCGCGGCCGGCACTCGAGGCCACGGCCGATACGGATGGCCCGCCGGCCCGGGTGACGCCGGTGGTCGCGCCACCCGTGGCCGCCCCTGCGCGGGTGGCCGGGCCAGCGGTGGCCGATCCCGGGCCGCCGGTCGGGCCGGCGGGCCACGCCGGCGGGTCGACCCGGCATCGGGTGGCCGCACTGGTGGCCCGCGTCCCGGCCGATGATCCCCGGTCGGACCGGCAGCTGGCCGCCGAGTGGGCACCGCTGGTCGGTGTCACGGTGTCGACGGTTCGTAACCATCTGTCCGCGCTACGGCGGGCGGAGGTGACCGTGCGATGAGCCTCTTCGGTCTCTCCGCGGCCGACCGGTGGGAATGCGCCGTGCACGAGGCCGGCCACGGGGCGGTCGCCCGCCACTACGGCGCGACGGTCCGGCTCCACCTCGGCCGCACCAGCGGCAGCTACCAGCTATCCCAGTACGACCACGTCTCCACTGCGGATCTGGCCGTGATCCGGCTGGCCGGGCCGGCGGCGGCCCGGCTGCTGACCGGCCGGGACAGCGGTGGCCGACAGGACCGCGCGCAGGCCCGCGTCGAGCTCCGCGGCACCGGCCGGACAGTACGGCAGGCCCAGCGGGAGGCCGACCGGCTCGTGCGCCGGTACCGCTCCGGGATCGAAGCGGACGCGCGGCGCCTGTGCGGGCAGGGGGCCGCGCGATGAAACCCGATATCCGCGCCGAGCTGCGCCTGCTGCCCCTGTGGGCGGCCGCCGCCGTGGTCCTGGTGGCCGTCGTCGTCCTGCTCCTGCGGATCACCGGTCTGATCGTGGTGGCGATCGTGGACGCGGCCGAACGCGTCGATGTGGCGGTGTCCACGACGCTCGGGATCTCCCCGCTGGGCGCCTCGACGCTCCTGCTCCCCGCCGACTGGACGCCGGGCGGGGGGTGGGAACGGTGACCGCGCCGGTGCGCCTGCGCAAGGCGACCCCCGACGTGGGTGACGTTGTCCCGCTCCCGCCATGGACTCCGGCGGTACCGGCGGCCGGTGGGGATGACAGGGTCATCGCGGTCACGGCCGCCGACATCGAGCCGCCGGTCGTCGCGACCGGCCATGTCGTGCCCGCGGCGGAGGACACCGCCGGTGAGGCGCTGGCCCTGGCCGCCGGCCGGCGGCTGGCCCGGGGCGTGTTCCAGGTCGGCCGGGGACACGGCGTGTGGGCGCAGCGGGCCATCGACGCGGCCACCCACGCCGCGATCCGGGAGCAGATCCGCCGCGCCCGGGCCGCCGGGGACAGCGAGGCCCTGGCCGGCTGGCTGGAGCACCTACGGCAGGCCAAGGCCGACCGGCGGCAGCGGCTACTGACCCTGCCCGCCGCGCTGCGCTCCGCCGTCATCGCGGTGGTGGTCCTGGTGGCGTTCCTCGCCGGGCTGCTGCTCCTGGCCGGCATGGTCGTCGCGGTGACCCGGCCGCTGGGCATGACCTGGGACGGGTACTGGTCGGCCCTGGCCGGCCTCGGCGACATCGCGGCGGCCCTGATCGCGGTAGCCGTGCGGGTGGTGCTCTGGGGGGCCGGGCCGGCGTGGCTGATCACCGCCTACCGGGCCGGCGGCGGCGAGTCGATACCCGGGTGGCTGGCCACCTCGTCGGACACGGACATCGACCTGGCCATCGACGAGTCCACGATCGCGCAGGCGCTGGCGGCGCTACGTATCCCGCAGATCCGCGACCACCTCAAGACCGCGCCACTCCAATATCTGACCACGGCCCGCCGGGACGGCCGGGGCACCCACGCGGTGATCCGGCTGCCCAGCGGGGTGACCGCCGAACGGATCTCCGCGCGCCGCGCCGATCTCGCCTCCGGCCTGCACCGGCTGGCCAAAGAGGTCTGGCCGACCACCGGCAGCGAGGCCGGGGTCCTCGACCTGTGGGTGGCCGACAAAGGCGCCCTGACGGAAGGCGCCGGGCCGTACCCGCTGGCAACCGACGGCGTCGACGTCTTCAAGGGTGTGCCGTTCGGTCGGACGCTGCGCGGTACCCCCCTCACCGCGCCGATCATGGAACGGAACACGATCACCGGTGGGATGCCCGGCCAGGGGAAGTCCTCCGCCGCCCGGACCATCATGACCGGGGTCGCCCTCGACCCGACCGCCGAGCTACGGATCTGGGTACCCGACGCGAACTTCGACTTCGAGGCGTTCCGGCCGCGATGCGCCCGCTACGTCATGGGCGCGGAGCCCGAGAAGATCGAGCAGATCTTGCACGACCTGCGGGAGCTGCACGCCGAGGTCCAGGCCCGCGGACAGCTCCTGGTCACCTACGAGATCCCGGCGGTGACCCGCGAACTCGCCAGCAAGGGCGTGGGCCTGCACCCGCTGGTGTGCCTCCTGGAGGAAGCCCACGTCGCCATCCAGCACAAGAAGTACGGGGAAGAGATCGGGCAGCTCCTCGTCGACATCGTCCGCCTCGGCCGCAAACGCGGGATCCACCTGATCGTGTCGACACAGGCACCGACGAAGGACAGCATGCCGCGCGACGTCACCCGCAACTGCTCGAACGGGATCGCCTACGCGGTCGGGGACCACGTCGCCAACGACGCCCTGCTCGGCCAGGGCGCCTACCGGGCCGGACACCGGGCCACCGAACTCATCCCCGGCACCGACAAGGGCACCGCCATCGTCAAGGGCTTCACCGGAGAACGCTCCGAGATCGCCCAGACCTACTTCATCGACGTCGCCCAGGTCCCCGGCATCATCCGCCGGTCACTGGAAGCCATCGAGAGGGCCAGG
>NZ_CEVIVC010000044.1:30223-37589 GCF_982290645.1 Protofrankia sp. CiP1_Cm_nod4 | reverse complement strand
GCCGCTGGAAACCGTGGCGACGTTCACCCGCCGTGACATGCCGTCCAGCGCCTGGCGGAGAAGCCGGCCCATGTGGCCACGCCGGCGGAAGGAGGGTTGGATCTCCACCCCGCCGATACCCTCGGCGTCGACGGCCACGGCGCCGAACCGCCACCGGAAGGAATGCACCTCCAACTCGCCGACGGGCGTGTCCTGGTTTGCCACCAGCCGGCAGTAGCGCACGGACCGGTTACCCGCACCCGACTCGATCGTCTCCGTGTAGCGCAGACCGGGTTCCAGCACGACGTCGACCACCGGGTGCATGTCCCGAATGTCTTCCCCCCGGCTAGATCACACAAGGCGGGTTGGCCAACCATCCCGCCACTTGGCCGCTCCGAGCGGTGGATCGTGGTTGTTGGTCAGCGTCAGGACGCCGGATGTGGCTGAGATGTGGCTGGTGTCGTTCAGGGTCTGCGGCCGTGGAAGGTGTGGCGCAGGTCGTTCACCCAGGCGTCGGGGTTCTCCCAGGGGATGAAGTGGCCGCCGTGGTCGTGGGCGTTGACGTTGACGTGGTTGAACCAGCCGGCCTGCGGGCCGGTCGTGAACGCCTGGACCCGCTCGGCGGCGGTGTGGATGCCGGGCGGGTTCTCGTAGGTGACGAGGGTGAGGCCGACCGGGGCCTGCACGGCCGGGGTGCGGTCGTGGGCGGGGGTCCAGGGGTAGCGGTTGGCGTTGGCGTAGTAACGCATCGAGGTGGCGATGGAGTTGTTCACCCAGTAGATCGTGGCGTGGGTGAGCAGGTCGTCCGTGGTGAAGACGGACTCGAGGTCGCCGTCGTTGTCGCTCCAGGCGTTCCAGCGCTCCAGGAGCCAGGCGAGCAGTCCGGCGGGTGAGTCGCTCAGGGCGTGGGCCAGGGTGGCGCCGTCGAGCATGTGCACGGCGAGGTGGGACGCCGAGCGACGGTCGAGTTCGATGATGCGGGCGCGGACGTCGGCGGGCTGGTCGTCGGTGAGGGGCCGGTTGCGGGCGAAGTCCCAGGCGCGGGGGCCGGTGAAGAAGTCCAGCGGCAGCCCGGAGCCGATGTGGATGCCGTACAGCTCGTCGGGGTACTTGTGGCCGAGCTGGCTGGAGACGATCCCGCCGATGTCGCAGCCGGCGGCGGCGTACCTGTCGTAGCCCAGGGTCTCGGTCATCAGGGTGTGCCAGAGGTCGGCGACCTTCCAGAAGTTGACGTCCGG
Source organism: Protofrankia sp. CiP1_Cm_nod4 (assembly GCF_982290645.1). Classification (NCBI taxonomy): domain Bacteria; kingdom Bacillati; phylum Actinomycetota; class Actinomycetes; order Frankiales; family Frankiaceae; genus Protofrankia; species Protofrankia sp. CiP1_Cm_nod4. Next base: position 36,372 of record NZ_CEVIVC010000044.1, on the reverse strand, counting down.
GAAGCCGGTGAGCGGGCCGGGGAAACCGAAGCCGGGCAGGGACGGTACGAGGACGTCGAACGCGTCGGTGGGGTCACCGCCGAACGCGGCCGGGTCGGCGAGCGGGTCGATCACCTTCGACCAGTGCCAGAACGTCCACGGCCAGCCGTGGGTGAGGATCAACGGGATCGGGCGGGGGCCGCGGCCGGGCCTGCGCAGGAAGTGCACCGGGACACCGGCGACGCTCGCCTGGTAGTGCTCGTAGGCGTTGATGGCGGCCTCGGCCTGGCGCCAGTCATAGCCGTCCCGCCAGTAGGCGACCAGCTCACGCAGATAGCTGTCCGGGACGCCGTAGGACCAGTCCCCGTTCCCCTCGTCCAGCGGCGGACGGGTCCGTGTGAGACGGGCGTGCAGGTCATCGAGGACCTTGTCGGGCACATGGATCGGGGCGGGCTCCAGGGGGAAGGCGTGCGGGGTGGTCATCGCGTGGTTCCTTACTGGACAGGGGGAAGCGGCCCCGTCGGGCTGGTGGGTGGTTGGGCGGCGAACCGGCATCCGCAGAGCCAGCGGGTGTACCGGCTGCGCAGCTACCTGTTCTGCGCGCTGTGTGGGGGGCGGATGCTCGGGAAGTCCGTCCGGAACACCCCCTACTACGTGTGTTCACCGAAGAAGGGCTACAACCCGCCGGGTCATCCTGCCATCTCCAGCTTCTGGATCCGGGAGGAGGCGCTGCTGGCCGGCCTGGGTGGTTTCCGCGCCGAGCGGGTCTTCGGCCGCTACCGGCATGATCTCCTTGGTGCCCATCTGGACGGCGTCGCCGCCGCCCGGCAGGAGGAACGTGACCGGCGGTTGGTCGCCCTGCGCACGGCTCTCACCGAGACCGAGAGCAGGAGGCAGCGGCGGCTGCTGACCACGTTGGAAACGCGGGATGGTCCTACCGGGGCGGTGTTCTCCCGCGTGCAGCAGCGGATCGCGGATGCCCTGGGCTCCGCAGGGAAGACGGTCGTGCGAAGCACGACCTCAGGGGTCCGGGGGCCGCCCCCCGGGCAGATATCGCGGCCCCGGCAAAGCCGATCAGAGATCGGCGAGCACGACAAGCCAGCGCGTGCCCCCGGTGGGATTCGAACCCACACTGTCGGTGGTTTGAGCACCGTCTCTCTGCCGTTGGAGTACAGGGGCCGGCAGTCACGGTCCGCGGACGCTGGGTCTTGAAGTTGCTGGCGAACCGGTCAATATGCAGGTAGAGCTTCCTCCATGACTGTAGCCGGGTAAGGTGCGGATCGACCGGCCGCCCCACGCCGCGGCGAGTCAACAGTGTGATCCTAGCCCTGCGAGCCCAGGAGTCCGACTCGATGAGCCAGCCATCCTCGACCCCCCGCCGGGTGCTGATCGCCGAGGACGAGGCGCTGATCCGCCTCGATCTGCGGGAGATGCTCCAGGAGGAGGGCTACGAGGTGGTCGGTGAGGCCGGCGACGGTGAGGTGGCGGTCAGTCTCGCCACCAAGCTGCGTCCCGACCTGGTCATCCTCGACGTCAAGATGCCCCGGATGGACGGGATCGACGCCGGCGCGCACATCGCCAAGGAGCGGATCGCGCCGGTGGTGATCCTGACCGCGTTCAGCCAGCGGGATCTCGTGGAGCGGGCCCGGGACGCCGGGGCGATGGCCTACGTCGTCAAGCCGTTCCAGAAGAAGGACCTGCTGCCGACGATCGAGATGGCGATGAGCCGGTTCACCGAGATCGTCAGCCTGGAGGCCGAGGTCGAGGACCTGCAGGGCCGCCTGGAAGCCCGCAAGATCATCGAACGGGCGAAGGGGGTCCTGCAGACCGAGCACGCCATGACCGAGCCGGACGCCTTCCGCTGGATCCAGCGCACGTCGATGAACCAGCGGCGCACGATGCGGGCGGTGGCCGAGGCCGTGCTGGCCGGTGACCTGCTGCCCGGCGAGGCCCTGCCCGGAGCGTGACCACCGCCCGCAACCTGCTCGGGCGGAACCGGAGGAACGAAGAACGAAGAACGAAGAACATGGTCGGACGGCTGACAGCCATGCTCGGACGGCTGTTCGTCACTGGGCCGCGGCGGCGGCTACACCGGGTGTTCGCCGTTGTGGTCGCTGTGATCGTGGTCCTCGTGGCCGTTCTCGCGGTGGCGCTCACGGGCGGTTCGCCGGCTCACGGGCCGTCCGCCACGCGGACCAGGACGGCCACGCTCGGGCTGATCGCACCGCTGTCCGCGGACCGCGCATCCGTGGGTACGGCAGTGCGCAACGCCGTTCGCCTCGCGGTCGACGAGGCGAACGCCCAGGGCACGATCCCGGGCTGGAAGGTCCGGCTGAGCGTCCAGGACGACCTGTCCAGGCCGGACGGCGGCGCCCGCGCCGCGGGGACGCTCGCCGCCGACCAGACCCTGATCGGCGTGGTCGGGCCGCTGAGCTCCACGGTCGCGATGGTCGCCCTGCCCACCCTGGACGCCGCCGGGATCGCGGTGATCTCGCCGTCCAACAGCCAGCCCGAGCTGACCGGCGCCCCCTCGTCGGCCGCGCCGGCCCCGTCGACGGCCCGGAGCAGGCCGTACCGGACCTACTTCCGGCTGAGCGGGACGGATGTGCTCGCGGCCCGTGACGCCGCCGAGTTCGCGGTGCGGGCCAGTGGCCGCCAGCGGATCGCGGTGGTCGACGGCGGCCCGGACTTCGGTATCTCGCTCGCGCGGCGGTTCGCCGCCGAGGCTGCCCGGCTCGGCGCGGCCGTCACCGGGACGCACCGGGTCGACGGCAGCACCGACGACACGGCCGAGGTCGAACAGGTGGCCCGCTCCCTGCGCGCCGAGGCACCGGACCTGGTGTACGTGGCGACCGGCCCCGCCTTTGCCGGGAAGCTGCGCGAGGAACTGGCCGAGCACGGCCCGGCCGTGTCCATCCTGGGCTCCGACGGGCTGTTCGACTCCCACTACCTCGAGCGGACGCGGGACACCGCCGAAGGAGACCTGATCGCCGATCTTGGTGCGCCCCTGTCCGCGCTGCCGGCGGCCGGGCGGTTCGCGGCCGCCTACCTGGGCCGCTGGCCGGCGGAGAAGGACGGCGGCAGCCCGGCTACCGGCGCTCCGGCTGGCGGTGTCTCGCCCGCTGGCGCTCCGTCTGCTGGCGCCCCGCCCGCTGGTGGCCTGTCTGTCGCCGGTCCGTCTGCTGCCGGTCCGTCTGTTGGTGGTCCGGCCGGCGGTAGCCCGGCGGCGGCCGGACCGGCTGGTGACGGTGAGGCCCGCGACGGCGGCCACGCCGTCGCGCCGGCCTCACCGGCCGCCTCCCCGGCGCCGGGCGTCGACGGGATCCCCTCGGTCGCCGCCTACGCCTACGACGCGGCGCAGGCGCTGCTGCGGGCCGCGGCCGGCGTCCTGCCCGGCCGCGACATGGTGGACGAGGCCGCCAGGGCGGCGATCGTCACCGCTGTCGGGCAGGGCCGCTTCCCCGGTGTCACCGGTGAGGTCGGCTTCGACGCCTGGGGCGACCCGCTGACGTCGGTGGTGACCGTCTACGAGGTCCGCGGCCAGCGCTTCGTCCCCGTGTGGAGCCGCCGCTCCGGGTAGCCGCGGGCCGCCGCGGTCAGGGATGGCGGACGGTCGCGGGCAGGTCGTGGGGTGCGGTGGGGCCCCCGGCGGACGTGGTGGCGTGGGCCCGCTGCTCGGGCAGGGCCGGCGGGCCGAGGAGCTTCTTGCCCTCGACGTCGATGTCGGGCAGGAGCCGGTCCAGCCATGCCGGCAGCCACCAGGCGTGCCGCCCGGCCAGGGACATCACCGCCGGCACCAGGGTCATCCGCACCACGAACGCGTCCACGAGCACGCCGAAGGCGAGCGCGAAGCCGATCGACTGGATGATCGCCTGATCGGACAGGATGAACCCGGCGAACACGCTGATCATGATGATCGCGGCCGCGGTGACGACCCGGGCGCCGTGCCGGAAGCCGGTGACCACCGCGTCGTCCGGCCCGAGGCCGTGGACGAACTCCTCGCGCATCCGGGTGACCAGGAAGACCTCGTAGTCCATGGCCAGGCCGAACAGGACACCGATGAGGAAGATCGGCAGGATGCTGACGATGGGGCCGGTCGTCGCGACGCCGAGGACGTCCATCAGCCAGCCCCACTGGAACACGGCCACCACCGCGCCGAACGTGGCGACGACACTGAGCAGGAAGCCCGCGGTCGCCTTCAGCGGCACGAGGACGCTGCGGAAGACCAGGACGAGCAGCACGAACGCCAGCCCGACGACGACCGCGAGGTAGGGCAGCAGCGCGTCGGAGAGCTTCTCGGACACGTCGATGTTGATCGCGGTCTCACCGGTGATCGCGGTGCTGGCGCCGGTGGCGGCCCTGATCGCCGCCGCCTGGCCGCGGATGGTGTGCACCAGGTCCTCGGTGGCGGCCTCGCTCGGCCCGGAGGCGGGGGTCACCGACAGCGTCGCGGTGTCACCCGCGGGGCTGAACGTCGGCGCGGTCACCGCGGCCACGCCCGGCAGCCCGGCGATGGTCCGGGAGACCTCGTCGACGGCCGTGTGCGGGTCGGCGCTGGCCGTGCCGTCCACCACGAGCAGCAGCGGGCCGTTGAAACCCGCCCCGAACCCGGCGGTGAGCTGGTCGTAGGCCCGGCGCTGGGTGCTGTCCGGCGCGGCCGTGGCGTCGGTGGGCAGGCCGAGGCGCAGATCGGCCGCGGGCACGGCGAGCAGGCCCAGGGCCAGCACGGACACGGCGACGGCGATGCCGCGACGCCGCACGATCAGGCGTGCCCACCGCTGGCCCGCCGTGGGGCCGCCGCCGTCGCCTTCGGGGTCGCGGGCGCGCAGCCCGGGGATGCGCCCGCCGGTCAGCCGCCGCCCGGCGAAGCCGAACAGGGCGGGCAGCAGGGTGAGCGCGACGAGCACGGCGACGGCGACGGTGCCGGCGGCGGCCAGCCCCATCGACGTCAGGAACGGGATGCCCACGACCGACAGCGCGGCCAGCGCGATGATGACGGTCAGACCGGCGAACACCACCGCCGAGCCCGCGGTGCCCACCGCGCGGCCCGCGGCCTGCTCGCCGTCGGACCCCAGGGAGAGCTCGTGCCGGTAGCGGGAGGTGATGAACAGCGCGTAGTCGACACCGACCGCCAGGCCGAGCATCAGGGCGAGCGTCGGGGTGCTGGAGCCGATGTCGATGAACCCGGTGGCGATCTGGACGCACCCGATGCCGATCATCACGCTCAGCAGCGCGGTGAGCAGGGGGAAGCCGGCCGCGACCAGCGAGCCGAAGGTGATGACGAGCACGACGGCGGCCACGGCCAGGCCGATGACCTCGGTGGCGCTCTGTTCGGGCGCCCCCTCCACCGCGGTGCCGCCGAACTCGACGCCGATCCCGGCGTCGCGGGCCGTCGTGGCGGCGGCGAACAGGCTGTCCCTGGCCTCGTCGGTGACCTCGCCCGGCTGCACCTTGTAGGCGACCTGCGTGTAGGCGGTGCGCCCGTCCCGGGAGACACCGTCCCGGAGGAACGGGTCGCTGGCCTGGGCCACCTGCGGCGCCCTGGTGATCCGCTGGACGGTGTCGGTGACGGCCTGTCTGCGCGCACCCTCGGTGAGCGGACTGTCCGTGACGGTGAAGACCACGCGCGCGGTGGCCGCGTCGGCGCCGGCGCCGGGCATGCGTTCCCGCAGCAGGTCGACCGCTTTCTGGGATTCGGTCCCCGGGATGGAGAAGGTGTCGGAGGTCGGGCCGGACAGGGTCGCCGCGCCGGCCCCGATGAGGGCCAGCACGACGACCCACAGGGCGACGACCAGCCGCCGGCGGCGGTAGGCCGTGCGTCCGAGCCGGTACAGGTAGGTGGCCAACGGATCTTCTCCTTGGGTCGACAGGGCGCTGCGGATGAGCGCCGCTTGCCAGCGTCACTAGCCGATCGGCAGGTCTTCTCCAAAAGGAAGCTAGCCGTTCGTCTAGGAAATGGCAAGCTGATCGGCTGGTTACCGACCTGCCGTTCGGCTAGCATTAAGATCGATGAGCGCGCAGGACGCGACAGTGCTGCTCTGTCAGCTGCGCTTCGGCCGACCTGTCGGCCCGCCTGTCGCGCGAGATGATGCCTGGTGATGGCGCCCAGATCGTCCGCGCGGATGGGGATCAGCCGGACAGGCGGCCCGCGCAGCCAGGACAATCCGGAC
>NZ_CEVIVC010000044.1:25529-29437 GCF_982290645.1 Protofrankia sp. CiP1_Cm_nod4 | reverse complement strand
GTCAGCGGGACGTCACTACAGATGATCGCGGATGCGCTCGGCGTGACCAAGGCGGCCGTCTACTACCACTACAAGACCAAGGACGACATCGTCCTCGCGGTGGTCAACCCGGCGATCGAGGAGCTCGCCGCGATCGCGAGCGAGGCCGAGCGGAAGCGCTCCCGTGCCGCCCAGGTCGAGACCGTGCTGGCCGGCATCATCGATCTGATCATCCGTAACCGGTCGCTCTACGCCGTGCTCCAGGGTGACCTCGCGGTCGCGCACGTCCTGAGCGAACACGGGGCGTTCCCCGAGCTGAGCAACCGGATCCTGGTGCTGCTCACGGGGCCTGATCCCGATCCCGGCGGCATCGTGGCCGCGAGCATCCTGCTCTCCGGGCTGCGCGAGGCCGGGTTCGGCCCGCAGGTCGCCGACATCGGCGACGAGGAGCTGCGTGGCCACATGCTCGGCTGCGGCCGGCGCCTGCTCCGCCACCGCCGGCCGCCGGCCGCCACCGCCTGAGGCCGCCCCGCATCCGGCATCCGGCATCCGGCATCCGCGGCATCCGGCACCCGGTGCCGCCGGTGGGGGAGCCCGACGCGGAGGTGACGGACTGACGGGGGCGGGCTGCCGGAGCGGCTTCCGCGGTGGCACGGAATCCCGCCCCGGCTTATCCCCGATGGTTTCTGGAATTCTGCCGGGCGGCCGGGGGGAGCGCCTCGTCCGGTGCCACCGGCCAGTGCCGGGGCGAGGGCCCGAGCGTGCGCAGCCGTGCCATTTGCAGGCGACACCAGGGTGATATCTTCAGAGAACCGTCCAGAACGTCCTCGGAAAACGCCGGCCATGGTGCCCAGTATGCCTCGGCGACCTCCTCGGGGTTGATCCGGAAATCGCTTGACGCCTGCGTGAAGAACACCGGGCAGATCTCGTTCTCCACGGTGCCGTCGGCCATCACGCAGCGGTAGCGGAACGTCGGCAGGGCCAGGTCGATGCGCTGGACGTGCAGGTTCAGTTCTTCGGCCAGCCGCCGTGAGACGGCCGTCCGGAAATCCTCACCAGGGGCCGGATGGCCACAGCAGGTGTTGGTCAGCACCCCTGGCCAGGTGCGTTTCGCATGAGCCCGCCGGGTGACGAGTACGCGGTCGGCATCATCGAAGACATAGCAGGAGAACGCCAGGTGCAACGGCGTCCGAGGCCCGTGGACGGTGGCTTTCGGGGCGACTCCGACCGCCTCTCCGGACGGGCTGAGAAGAACGACGAGCTCCGGGGCCGCGCCGTCCGCTCCGTCCGATCCGTGGGAATTCGTTGACGATGGCGTCCGGGCATACGGTCGGGAATGGCTCATGGAAACAATGGTAACAGCGCCCGCCGGCAGCCGTTCGCGTCGGAGCGCATTTCCTGAATCGGAGGGTCATTGACCCGTGACAATCGACACCCTGGCGGTGGCGAGCCCGAGTTCGCCGGCGCCCAGGGGCGCGAAGAAGCTGGCGACCGCCTCGTCGCTGACCTCGGCCAGGGCCGCCGGTGACCAGCGGGGACGGCGGTCCTTGTCGACGACCTGGGCCCGGATGCCCTCGGCGAGGTCGTGCGAGCGCAGGCAGGTGCTGGAGACCCGGTACTCCTGGTCGAGCACCGCCTCCAGGCTGGGCAGCTCGGCGGCCGACCGGAGCGAGCGCAGGGTGACCTTGAGCGCGGTGGGCGATCTTTTCGCGATCTCCTCCGCCGCGGCGGCGGCCGGCCCACCGTGCTCGTTCAGCCGGCCCAGGATCTCCTCGACGGTCCCCGCCGCGTAGCAGTGGTCGATCCAGCCCGCCTGCGCGGCCAGCGCGCTGGCCGGGGGCGGCTCGGCGAAGGAGCGGACCACCTCGACCGGGTCGCGCTCGTCACCGCTGCCCAGCGCGTCGACCAGCGCGCCGAGCCGGCCGCTGGGCACGTAGTGATCGGCCAGCCCGTGCTGGATGGCGTCGGCGCCGGATATCCGCGCGGTGGTGAGCGCGATGTGGGTGCCCGACTGGCCGGGCATCCGGGACAGCAGATAGGTTCCGCCGACGTCGGGCACGAGGCCGATGGCGACCTCGGGCATGGCGACCAGGGAGCGCTCGGTGACCACCCGTACGCTGCCGTGCGCGGAGACGCCGACGCCCCCGCCCATGACCAGCCCGTCCATCAGCGCGACATACGGTTTCGGGTAGTGACCGATGCGGGCGTTGAGCCGGTACTCGTCGACCCAGAAGCCCAGCGCGGCGCTGCCGCCGGAGCTGACGTCGTCGTAGATGGACCGGATGTCACCGCCGGCGCACAGCCCCCGCTCGCCGGCACCGTCGATCAGTACCGCCCGGATGCGCTCGTCGTGCTCCCAGGCGGTCAGGGCGTCGGCGATGCGGCGCAGCATGCCGTGGCTGAGCGCGTTGATGGCCTTCGGCCGGTTGAGCGTGATCCGGCCCAGCCGGCCGCGGACGGTGAGCAGTACGTCGTTCATCGCTTTCCCTCCGGTGCCCGGCGGGACCCGGCGGCCCGCACGGTAGGACATCCAACAATGTCGGCTGATACCGCGCGGTCTCAAGCGATACCCTGCGGCCCGCGACTTACCGGCGGGCACGCACCGTGGGCCGGGAGCTGTGAGCGTGTGCCGGCCTGCCGGTCCTATAGCCGGTTCCGGAGCCGGTTCCGCTTCCCGTGCTGTGACGCTCTCCGCCGTTCCCGATCCCGGTTGCCGCTGGGCCTGGTGGTCCGGACCTGCGAGGAGAGAGCGTATGACTGAGACCGACGAGCTGTACCGGTCGTGGCGGACGGCGTCCGGGGGTGTCGTGCGGTACGGGCCTGAGTCCGGGCTCCGGATCGAAGATGGGGCAGGACGGGCACGACCGCGGCCAGCAGGTGATCGCGTCCGCCTTCGCCGACCTCGGGTTCGACGTGGACGTGGGCCCGCTGTTCCAGGCCCCGGCGGAGGTGGCGCGGCAGGCCGTCGAGGCCGATGTGCACATCATCGGGGTCTCCTCGTTCGCCGCCGGCCATCTGACGTTCGTGCCCGCGCTGCGCGCCGAACTCGCCGGGCACGCCGGGCACGCCCGGCGCGTCGGGATCACCGGGGTGCCGGGGGTGGGGAAGTCGACGTTCATCGACGCGCTCGGCACCTATCTGACCGGTTGCGGGCACACTGTGGCCGTGCTCGCCGTCGACCCGTACCGGCGGCAGCATCCTGGGTGACCGGACGCGGATGGCCCGGCTCGGGACCGACCCGGCCGCGTTCGTGCGCCCGTCGCCGACGTCGGGGACCCTCGGTGGGGTGGCCCGGGCGGCCCGGGAGTCCATCGTGGTGATGGAGGCGGCCGGTTACGACGTCGTCCTGGTCGAGACGGTCGGTGTCGGGCAGTCCGAGGTGACCGTCGCCGGGATGGTCGACACCTTTCTGCTGCTGTGCCTGGCGCGTACCGGCGATCAGTTGCAGGGCATCAGGAAGGGGGTGCTCGAGCTCGCCGACATCGTCGCGTCAACAAGGCCGACGGTCCCTACGAGGGGGGCGCGCGCGTCGCCGCGTAGGAGCTGGCCGGCGCTCTGCGGCTCCTGCGGGCCGGTGACGGCGGCTGGAGCACACCGGTGCTGATCTGCAGCGCCATGACCGGTGCGGGTCTGGAGGAGGTCTGGCGGACCGTCGAACGCCACCGGGAGACGCTGGCCGCGTCCGGCGGTCTGGCGGCCCGCCGGCGCGGCCAGCAGGTCGCCTGGACGTGGGAGATGATCCGCGACAGGCTGCTCGCGCGGCTGCGTACCGACCCGCGGGTGGGCGCGCTGGCCGCCGGCATCGAACGGCAGGTCCGCGCCGGCGAGCTCACCCCCGCACTCGCCGCCGACCGCATCCTGGAGACCTTCCTCAGGGAGCCACCCGGGGTGGCCTCCGAGAGACCTCGCTGACAACGGCACCACGGCCC
>NZ_CEVIVC010000044.1:23019-25249 GCF_982290645.1 Protofrankia sp. CiP1_Cm_nod4 | reverse complement strand
GACCACCACCGCCGCCCGCTCGACTGTGCGTACTGCATCCGGCACACCTACGGCCTGTGGGATCAGCGGGTGCCGCGTGCGCTCATGAGCGACGCCCAGGCCGTCGAAGAGCTGGTCACGCATCGGTACTTCCAGCCACACGTCACCCCGGTGCAGGTGCTCAACCGGGCCACCGACCCGTTCTTGCCGGTCGTCCGGCCACACACCTTCGCCGTGTTGGAAGATCTCGACGAACGCGGCCTGACCAACCATGTTCTGGTCATCACCAGACACCAGATGAAGCCCGAGGACATCGACCGGCTCAACCAGCTCCGCTGTGTCAGGGTGACGCTGCTGTTCACGTACTCCGGCATCGACAACAAGGCCATCGAGCCCTACCCATCACACGTCGCCGCCGAATCGCTGAAGCTCATGAGCGCACCCGAGCGCCGAAAGTACCGCACCGTTCTCTACTGGCGTCCGCTGGTGCCGGGCCTCAACGACTCGCCGGAACACCTCGACACGGCATACCGGCTGCCTCGGCATGCCGACGCCACCGTGTTCACCGGCCTGTTCTACCGGGATGAGATCGCTGAATACTACCGGGCCAACGGGCTGCCCGAGCCGTACGAGGGCACGGCGCGCCGGAAGATCGTGCCCGAAACCCTGGAGCGCCGGGTCCTGGCTACCTTCGACGCCAGCACCCCGTTGTTCCGCAAGACCTCATGCGCTGTGGCCTACGCACACGGGTTGCCCGACTACAACGGCCACTATGGCATCCGGGAGCTGTGCGACATCTGCCCGCTGAGTCAGATCGAACTGTGCGCGGGCACACACCGGGTGCCGTCAGCCGACCGGATACGGGAAATCGCCAGCTCCCTGTCCGAAGCGCGCGGCCTGGTGGTCGAGGACATCACGGAGCAAGCGGCCATCGTCTCCGGGCTGGAGACGGAACAGCCCCGCTACTACCTGCAACACGCGCTTGGCTTCCAGGTACACGACGTGCGCCATCCGCACCATGAGCGGCGACATGGCCGGGCCGACATCGGATGGAAGGACGAGAACGAAGATGACTGACTGGACAAGCCTTACGTACGTGGTCGTGGACGTCGAGGGCAACGGCCAGCAGCCGCCCGACCTGGTGGAACTGGCCGCCGTCCCGATCGTCGGCGGGGTCGTCGGGGATGCGGTGAGCTGGTTGGTCAGGCCCGAACGGCCGATCAAGCACTTCGCCACCCGCATCCACGGCCTGACCAACACGGACGTGGCTGACTGCCCGCCGTTCACGGACGTCACGGCCGATGTACGGGCAGTCTTGGATGTTGACGCCCTGGTTGCTCACAACGCGCACGTTGACGTTGGTGTCCTGCGCCGCCAGCTCCCCGACTGGAAGACGCCGGAGGTCTTCGACACACTCAGGCTCGCTCGCCGGTTGATGCCGGATCAGGGCGACTACCGGCTCGGCAGCCTGGTCGAGGCGTTCACACTGGCCGAGGATCTACCCGACGACCTCTCACCGCACCGCGCCACCTATGACGCGCTGGTGGCGGCCCGGTTGTTCGTCACCCTCGCCACCAAGGCCGCGACGTGGGAAGCGCTGCGCGGCCAAACGCCCGGAGGGAACGAGGATGAACCTCCGGCCCTCTTCTGATCATCCGCATGGCGTGTTCGTCTCAGTGGACGGGCCGAGCGGCGCGGGGAAGTCGACCATCGTGCAGCACCTGGCACACCTTCTCGTCGCCGCGGGCGATGATGTCCACGTCACGGCCGAGCCGTCCACGGGGCCTATCGGGCAGCTCTGCCGCGAGGTGACCGAGACGGTCACGGGTCACGCGCTGGCCTGCTTGTACGCGGCCGACCGCTACCACCACCTTGAGGTGGAAGTCCGGCCGAACCTTGAAGCCGGCCGCGTGGTGTTGAGCGACCGCTACCTCCCGTCCGGTCTGGTGATGCAACGCTTCGACGGGGTCGATCTCACCTTCCTCTGGCAGCTCAATGCCGAGGCTGACCGGCCCGACCTGGCCGTCATCCTCGACGCCGATCCCGAGGTCGTTGCCGAACGGCTGACCGATCGTGGCCCGCACAACCGCTTCCAGCTCCCGCCCGACAGCTCTCGCGCCGAAGCCCGCTTCTACCGGCAGGCCACCGAGCGGCTGATCCAGGCCGGTTTCAACGTGCTGCGAGTGGATGTCAACCGCCAGCCCCCCGAACAGTCCGCAGCACTCATCCGTGACCGCCTACTCGCCTTCTT
>NZ_CEVIVC010000044.1:11293-22968 GCF_982290645.1 Protofrankia sp. CiP1_Cm_nod4 | reverse complement strand
CCCTTCCGAAGCTGGATCATTCGGTTTGACGTGATGACTGCGTCAATCTATCGTCGATGCGTGCTGTACCCCACCCCGGCCCTCCGCCCTGCCGACGATCAGGTGCTCGGTGAGATCGACGGTATGCGGGAGGCGCTGCGGCACCAGATCCGGACCACGCCGTCGAAGTGGACCGAGGGGCTCCGGAAGTTCCTGACCGCCGATGCCGTCGCGGCCTCGAACTCCATCGAGGGCTTCAGGGTATCCACGGTCGACGTCCAGGATCTGATGGACGGCGAGCGAGACGTCGAGGTCTCCGACGAGAACCGTGAGGAGACCCTCGCTTATCAGCGGATGATGACGTACATCCAGACGCTCCACGATGCCGCGGACTTCAGCTACAGCAAGAGCCTGCTCAACGCTCTGCACTGGATGTTGCAGGGCCACCGTCACACCGCGCGCAGGCCGGCCGGGCAGTGGCGCCGCGGCCCCGTCCACGTCACCGACGCCCGCGACCCCGGCATCGCGGCCTACACGGCCCCGGACGCCGATGCCGTCCCCGCGCTGATGCGGGAACTCGTCGACTGGCTGGGCGCCGACAGCGGCACCCATCCGCTGGTGCGAGCGGCGATGGCGCATCTGCACCTGGTGTCCATCCATCCCTGGGCCGACGGGAACGGCCGGATGGCCCGTTCGCTGCAGACGCTCATGATCGCACGTGAGGGTGTCCTGGCCCCGGAGTTCTCGTCCATCGAGGCGTGGCTCGGCCGTCCCGGCAACACCTGGGAGTACTACCGCGAACTCGCCGACCGGGGCCCGACGTACCTTCCCGACCAGGACGTCTCCAGCTGGATACGCTTCAATCTGACCGCCTACCACCAGCAGGCCCAGAGCGTTCAGGGCCGGCTCGACCGCTCCGGGCGGGTAGGGGGCGCGCTCTTCGCATTCGCCGGGAGCACCGGTCTGGACGAGCGGGTGGTCACCGCCCTGCACGACGTGGCCGTGGCCGGCCGCGTCCGCCGCTCACGCTACGAGCATGCCGAGGGGCTGAGCCTGCAGCAGGCGCAACGCGACCTGCGCGACCTCACCGCCGCCGGAGTCCTGGAACCGGTCGGCCGGACCCGGGCCCGCTACTACACGGCAGGCCCCCGCTTCCCTCAGCCGGCACTCGATGTCGCCCGCACACCCATGACCCTGAGGAATCCCTACACCAGCTGATAAGCAAGCCGCCGCTCGTCGGACGTAAGCTTTACTTATGGCGACAGAAGTAAAGCGGCGGCCCGGTGTCACCAGGGTCTCCCGCAAGCACCAGGTCACACTGCCTGTCGACGTGCTTCGGGCCGCGGGCCTTGGTCCCGGCGACGAGCTTCGGGTGACTGCCGACGGGCGCGGCAGGCTGGTCCTCACCGCTGTTCGGGATCCCCTCGAGGAGCTGATCGGTTCCGCCCCGGGGCTGTCCGCCGTGACCGATCTTGAGATGCTGCGGAACGAATGGGAGCGGTAGTCCTCGACACGAGCGTGATCCTCGCGTTGTTCGACCCGCAGGACGCCCTGCACGCCTGTTCAGCCCAGGCGGCCCGCCGTCGGCGTGACGCCGGTGATGTTTTCCTGCTGCCGGCAACCGTGCTGGCCGAGCTGCTCGTGGGCGCCGCGCGCAGGAGCGAGGAGGAGGTCGCCACGCGCCGGCGGCTTACCACCGCCGCGTTCGGGCCGCCGTATCCCGTGGACGAGGCTGTCGCGGTCGCCGCCGCCCTCCGGCGGGCGCGGCACCAGTCCTTACGACTACCGGACGCGCTCGTGCTCGCTACCGCTGACGTCGTCGACGCTGACACCATCCTGACCGGTGACAGGCGCTGGAAGGGCCTCGACAGCCGGGTCGAGGTCGTCCAGTAGGCGCGGGGATGACGCCAGGGGCGCGGGTCGGTCGCTGGCATCCTCCACGGTCAGAAGTCCTCGTCGAAGGTGACGGTTCCGGTCAAGGAAGACCCAGTTCGTCCCGGACGCCAGCCCGTTGAGCAGGCCCCGGGATCTCAGGAAGTACACATAGGCGAAGGCGCGGGCCCGCTCGACGTGTACTCGCTGCGCCAGCCGCTCGGCGTCGTCGCCGGGATCACCCTGTCCAGCTTCCCCGCCATGATCCCGCTGTGGAAGGCGGCACCCGAAACCTGTTCCGAAACCTGTTCCGGGCCCGGGCCGCCGTGGCCCGGGTTATCGTGACGACCGGTCAGGTCTGGCTGTTGAGATAGCCGATGCCCATCGCGCCCCACCATCCGGCCTGGGACAGCAGGTTACTGATCACCGATCGGGCCAGGAGCATCCGGGACGCAACGGTGGCGGACCGTTCCAGACGGTGCTGGACCGCCTGGATATGCAGGCCGTTGAGCGCGATGAGGAGCACCAGCCCGATCTTCACCCGTGTTATCGGCGTGGACAGGTCGGGATGCAGCAGGACACCGCTGAGCACGAGCCCCGCCAGCCCGGCCCAGATCAGCAGATGCAGGCCGTCCGCCACCCGGATGATGTCCGGGAAGCTGCGCCGGCCGGACAGCCACAACAGCGCGAAGAAGTCGATGGCGAGGACCGCGCCGAACCCTGCCACGAGTGAGGCGAGATGGACGAACAGGGCGGCGGTGTGCAGGACCGGGTCGGCGGTGACGTGGGTGGCGGTCCAGACGGCCGCCGCCCACCCGATGATGAGGATCATCCCGGCCGCGAGGAAACGGGCCCACCGTGGCAGAACTCCGCCGTTGGGTGGGGAGGCCTGGGTGATGATCAGAGCCGGGACGGGTCGCGTGTCCGCGGCCAGGGAAATGAGCTGATCGGGAGCTGTCCCTCCACCATCGGTCATGATCAGTGCTTGAGCGTGACGTCGGTGAAGGTGGCAGTCGCGCCGCTGGCCAACGCTGGCGTATGACCTTCCTCACCGTGCTGGAAGAAGGTCGGTATCCCGACTGTCGCGCGCAGCGTGTAGCTGCCGTCCCGCGGGATTG
Source organism: Protofrankia sp. CiP1_Cm_nod4 (assembly GCF_982290645.1). NCBI lineage: Bacteria > Bacillati > Actinomycetota > Actinomycetes > Frankiales > Frankiaceae > Protofrankia > Protofrankia sp. CiP1_Cm_nod4. The sequence goes on along the minus strand of NZ_CEVIVC010000044.1, from coordinate 19,999 downwards.
TGAAGTTGTCCGTGTGGTGGAAGCACTCGGCGTAGCAGAAGTTGAGCGTCTTCTCGTCCACGGCCGTGCCCTTGTCGTCGACGACCGCGAGTGTGACCGGTGCGTTCGGCACGATCCGGCCGGTGGCCGCCTCGATGGGGATGATCTCGATGTGGTGTGTCTCGCCGGCGGCGGGCCTGCGGAGCACCTGTTGCCCGTCGTTGCCCTCATACCAGCTTTCGGTGGCCTCGACCACGCCCTCCGGCGCCGCGGTGGAGGCGGTCGAGGTGCTGGCCGGGTGTCCCGGGGATGTCGTCGTGGCGCCGGTCGTCGAGTCGTCGGAGCAGGCGGTGAGGCCGAGCGGCAGGGAGACGGGCAGCGCGAGAAGGGCTGTTCGCCGGGACACGCATCCTCCTTCAGGAAGGCTTAACTATTAAGTTAGGATAACCTAAATGAATCACGTTTCGTCAACTAAATAACTCTTTCCACCTATGGAAACACTCTCCGTGATAACTATGGGCTGATGGGAGGCCTCGGCTTCCCGGCGCACCGTCGACAAGGATGATCCGACAAGGATGATCCGAATCATGCCCGGGTGCTCATGGGCCTTGCGTGAGGCGGCGGACAGGCGTGGGAGAAGAAGGTGGGCCGGTCAGTCATGCCGGAAACCGGCGCCGGTGCGGTCGAGCGGGTCGGGCGGGAGCCCGAGGGAGGTGGCGCGCAGGTGCTCCCAGGCGGCCAGCCGACTGAAGTCGGGGACGGCGCGTATCTGCTGGCTGTCGGTGAGGAAGGGGCCGGGGAGCAGCACGGTCATCTGAAAATCTGACCGCCGCCGACGATATCGACCCTGCGCCCGCGGTCCGCCGGGAATCCTGACGGTACAGATTCTGGTAGTACAAGCTCCGGCAGCACACATGACGGCACGTGCGGGCACCACGTACACCGACCGCCTCTCCAGCACCTCGTGGAATGGGTCTTTCCGGTGCCGTGGCCGGTCTCCTGGCTGACGGGTCCGCGCCTCCGGCCGGCCTTCCCAGGCGTGTGACGCCCAGTGACCTCCGCTGCGCCGCGGACGAGGCCGAAGACTTCCCGATCACAGTGGCGAGGGCCGCGCCGGTACTCCACCGGCTTCCCGAACACCACGGCCGGATCAGGCTACCCATCCGGGCCGGACACCTACAAGGATTGACATCTGAGCAGATGGCCAACTATGCGGCAGGGCCGCGCAGGGGGCTGCTCCACGGGGGCTGCCCCACGCAGGGGTGAGGCGTGGGCGGCGGCCGTCGATGGGAGTATGCGATCCATGCACCGCATCGCGCCGGCCCGGCCGGCTAAGGTGATCGACGGCGACCGGGCCTGCGATGCCGCAGGCGCGGTGGCGGACCGGGGCCGCATCCAGCACTGGGCGGCACGGTTCGCGATACTCGCGGACCCGGGGCGCCTCGCGATCATGATCGCGGTCCGTCATGCCGGCCCGATCTCCGTCTCCGGCCCGGCGGCCGGAGTGGGCATGAACGACACAGCGGTCTCGCAGGCGTTACGCATTCTCCGTTACCACGCCGTGGTCTCCCCGCACCGGGACGGACGTGTCATCTGCTACACCCTCAGTGACAACAGCATTGTCGACCTGCTGGACGGCGTCCATCCCGCCCCCGTTCTCGCGCACAACGGCACCGTGCACCCGGACAGCTCCGAGGAGAAACCGCATCCGCCGGCGCCGGCGACGGGCTGAGTGTCTGTCGCGGTGAGCCTGCCGAGGTGAGACGTCATTTTTTCGGGGGTCTGCTCATCGTCCGCCGGTGACGTATTGTCGTCCACGCCGCGGACCCGCTGATCTGGAAGACGGGTATCGGCAGCAGGACGGCCGACACCGCGCTGCCGGACAGCGGCACCGTGCGCGCGCACCAGAACCGCGCGAAGGCCGCGTCGCGGTACAGCGACGCGGCCTGGCGGTGGTGCGTTTTTCGCGGCCCTGGCCGCCTCCTCGGCCTCCCCGGGTTCCGCGGCCTCACCGGTACCGGTGGCGACAGGCGCCCGGCGGTACCGACGAGGTGGCCCCTGCGGTGGCCCGCGGCCCGGGACGCTGCCGGCCGGCAGCGATGGTCACCAGCCGGCCGGCCACGACCCGGGTCAGCCCTGGCGGGACTGCCGGGCCGCGGTGTGGCGGGCCGCGACGTCGGCCCAGTTGACGATGTTCCACAGGGCGGTGACGTAGTCGGCCTTGACGTTCTTGTACTGCAGGTAGAAGGCGTGCTCCCAGGCGTCGAAGACCAGCAGCGGGGTGCTGCCGACGCCGACGTTGCCCTGGTGGTCGTAGACCTGCTCGATCAGGAGCCGGTCGGCGACGGGCTCGTAGGACAGCACACCCCAGCCGGAGCCCTGGATCGTGCTGGTGGCGGCGGTGAGCTGGGCCTTGAACGCGTCGAACGAGCCGAAGTCGTTGGCCACGGCGTCGGCGAGGGCGCCGTCGGGCTTGTCACCGCCGTCGGGGGAGAGGTTCTGCCAGTAGAGCGAGTGCAGGACGTGGCCGGAGACGTTGAACGCGAGCGTCTTCTCCAGGCCGACGATGGCGGCGAAGTCGCCCTTGTCGCGGGCCTCGGCGAGCTTGTCGAGGGTGGTGTTGGCGCCGGCGACGTAGGCGGCGTGGTGTTTGTCGTGATGCAGCTGAAGGATCTCGCCGCTGATCGACGGCTCGAGGGCGGCGTAGTCGTAGGGCAGGTCGGGCAGTGCGTAGGTCGCCACTGGCGTGGAGTCCTCTCATCACGGTGAGAAATGGGACAGGTACAGGACGGAACACGGCGGATCCGTTCCTGGCTCTTGGGGCGCGGCCTCTCGGGGCGTGGCACCGGATGGGCTCGGCCGGCCGCGACGCGCGTGCGCCAGGCCGCCGGTCAGGGCGGCGGTCAGGGCGGCGGCTCGGTGACGTAGGCCCGTTGGATCGCGGCGAGCACGTCGCGCGGCCCACTGTCCGGGCCGGCGCGTTCGGCCAGGTGGTCGAGGGTGATGCCGCACAGCGTGGACAGGCCGAGGACGAGTTCGGCCACGGCCGCCGCGGGGTCCGCGCGCTCGGCGCCGTCGGCCATGACCCGCTGGACGCTGGCCCAGAAGAAGCCGGGGTCGTCGGCCGAGTCGGTGTAGGCGGTCATGACCTCGATCGCCACCGGCAGGCATCCCCCGGGGCCGCTCCCGATGTCACGCATCGCTACTCCTTGTCGTCAGCGCCGTCTACAACGATGCCTGTCGCGGCGTCCACCGGCGTCGTCACGAACGCCATCGTGAAGTACTTGTAATAAGGCTGTAACTGTAGGCCGTCCACAGTCGAAAAATGTAACTATATGTTTATCTATAATTACTATTAGTGGTAATTTGTTATACGCGATGAGGTCCGGCCTGCTCGCCGAGTGTGTCTCCTTCTCGCGGCCGTGCCGGCGCTCCCATGGCCGCCTCTCGCTACGCTCCGCTTCTTCCCGCTCCGCTTCGTTCGGCTTCGCTTCGTTCGGTTTCGTTCCCGCGCGTCGCGCCGGTGGCGAGCGGCCGGGCGAGGGCGACAGTTTGCAATCTATTACTTCCTGCAAGTGTCTTGCAGGAAGTGGCGGAGATGGTTAGCGTCCGCAGGCGCACCCACCCCGTCGGCGCTGCCGGGGCCGTCCATCCGGGAAGGATTCCGTCATGGCCGCTCAGGTCGACACCCCGCGCGCGGCGCGGCTCACCCGCATCCGCCAGGCACTCGGCCCGCGGGAGTGGGCGAGCGTGGCCGGCATGGCCGGCGTCATCATCGGGCTGCACGTGACCGGCTGGTTCGCCCTGATCGCGATCATCGCTCCGCGGCACTACCACTTCGGCGCCGACGGCCAGGTGTTCGGCATCGGCCTCGGGGTCACCGCCTACACCCTGGGGCTGCGCCACGCCTTCGACGCCGACCACATCGCCGCGATCGACAACACCACCCGCAAGCTGATGACCGACGGCCAGCGGCCGCTGTCGGTCGGGTTCTTCTTCTCCCTCGGCCACTCCACGATCGTCTTCGCGCTGGCGTTCCTGTTCGGCATCGGGATACGTTCGCTGGCCGGGCAGGTCGAGGACGACGGCTCCACCCTGCACGCCGTCACCGGCTGGATCGGCACCACCGTCTCCGGCGGCTTCCTCTACCTCATCGCCGCGATCAACCTCGGCGTGCTGCTGGGGATCCTGGGGGTGTTCCGGGACATGCGGCACGGGCGCTACGACGAGGCCGCCCTCGAGGAGCAGCTGAACTCCCGCGGCCTGATGAACCGGCTGCTCGGCCGCGTCACCAGGGCGATCACCAGGCCGTGGCAGATGTACCCGCTGGGTGTCCTGTTCGGTCTCGGCTTCGACACCGCCACCGAGGTCGCGCTGTTGTTCCTGGCCGCCGGGGCGGCCGGGGCCGGGCTGCCCTGGTACGCCATCCTCGTGCTGCCGGTCCTGTTCGCCGCGGGCATGAGCCTGCTGGACACCATCGACGGGTCGTTCATGAACTTCGCCTACGGCTGGGCGTTCTCCAGGCCCGTCCGCAAGGTCTACTACAACATCATGATCACCGGGCTGTCGGTCGCGGTCGCCTTCCTCATCGGCACCGTGGAACTGCTCGGCATCCTCGCCGAGAAGGCAAGCCTCACCGGCGGTTTCTGGGACTGGGTCAGCGGCCTGGACCTCAACATCCTCGGCTACTTCGTCGTCGCCCTGTTCGCCCTGACCTGGGCGGCCGCGCTGCTGGTGTGGAAGTACGGGCGCATCGAGGAGAAGTGGTCCCCCAGCAGCCGCGAGCACACCCGACAGGCCGAGCCCGCGAGCTGACCTCGGCCGCGCGCCCGGCGCGGCCGCCGTTCCGGCAGTGGTCGATCATGTCCGCATCCGCGCACACGCCCGCCGGCGGGTGGACGGGGCGGGCGGACGGTGCGGGCGGGTCATCCCACAGCCGGACGGAGTTCATCCCAGAGGGTGATGCGGGCCACGTTCCCCCGGAATATCGTCCTCAGCTGTGTAAGGAATGATTTCGGCGAACGAGGATCTGTTCCATACGGGGCGAACGTGCGGGATACCGCGGGCGGACGGCGTGGAGGGCCTGGTGGTCGAGGCGTTTGTGGTCGTCGGTGTGACGCGACGGGCCCGGCTGGCGGACCCCTGTTCGTTCCGGCGGCCGGCCGGCGCGTACCGGCCCCGCCCGGAACGCGCCGGCCGGACACTGCCGGGCGCCGTGGTGGGCTGTTGTCGTCCGGCCCCGCGGGTGGGCTGAACATTTCCCGGGAAGGCCCGTCTCCCCGAGCGGGCCGGTATCTCCCGAGAAGGTCGATATTTCGAAGTTCCGAGTTTTTGTTCCGGCTCGTGAAGGCTCGCGCAAGGACAAGGAGAAGTCGTGGCGCACTACAATTTCGGGATCAAATGGCTGAAAGCGTTCCGGGAGAGCGCTGAGGCGGTCTGCAAGCTCTACGACGACGAGAACTTCGTCTTCGAGGACGTGATGCTCGACCAGCACAACATCAACAACAAGCCGGATCTGCATCGCCTTTTCGCCCCGTACGCGAACAAGGACCCGGAGAACGGCATTGGCATCCACAACTTCCGGATTCGCTCCTACATCGGCAACGAGCGGGTGGGCCTGCTCCGCTGGGAGTGGAGCCCCGAGCACGCCGCGGTCTTCCTCGGCCTGGACGTCGCGAACAAGCCGTTCGGCACCCAGGGCCACACCTTCCACATCTACAACGAGAAGGGCCTGATCGTCCGCGAGTCCTCCTGGTGGGACGCGTCCGCGGTGCTGCGCGCGGTCGGGCCCGTCAGCCCCACCAAGAGCCTGACCGGCACCAAGCCCACCACGGTGAAGGTCTCCACCGGCGCCCCCTTCACCCGGGCGGCCAGCGGCCTGGAGCACGCCCAGCGGTGGGCCGCCGCCCTCGGCGGGGACACGGCCGCCCTGGCCGACCTGTACGCCGACTACTTCACCCTCGAGTGGACCAAGGTCGACGACCACCTCGACGACACCGTCACCGACCGCGAGACCCTTGTGGAGCGGCTCGGCGGGATCGCCAGCGGGGAGAACGGCACCTACACCTTCACTCCCACCGCGTGGTTCGGCGGGCCCGGCGACAGCTACGGCCTCATCCACTGGAACGTCCGGATCGAGGGGGCCACGACCTACCGTGGCCTGCCCACCAGCGGCAAGACGCTGGAGACCCTCGGCTCGACGTTCCACCAGTTCGACTCCGAGGGAAAGATCATCCTTGAGTCGACCTACTGGGAGGACAACCGCGTCTTCGAGGCGCTCGGGGTGCCGGTCATCCGCCCGCACTACTGGGACGAGAACTTCGATCCGGCCAGCCTGCTGCCCGGATAGCACAGGGCCCGGGCACACACCCGGTCGCTGACGGCGACGGGATGCGAGCGGGACCTGCGGCGGCGGTGCCAGGCGAGGATTCGAGATCCGGTGACAGAGCCGGTCCGGGTACCTCCGCCACGGCCCGCCGCCTGTTCGCGTGCGCGCACCGTTCGCGGGCGGCGCGCCCGGGCGTCCCGCCCGGCGCCCTGTCCGGGCCCTGGCGGGCGGCGCCCGGGACGCCCTGTTCGCGCTCTCTTTGTACGTCAGGTATCTATTTGTACGTCGGGTGTGTCGGCTGCTCGGTCCAGATGGTCTTGCCCAGGCGGCTGTAGCGGCTGCCCCACCGCCGGGTCATCTGGGCCACCAGGAACAGGCCGCGGCCCCCCTCGTCGGTGCTGCGGGCATAGCACAGCCGTGGCTGGGTGAAGCTGGCGTCCGAGACCTCGCAGACGAGCAGGTCGTCGCGGATCAGCCGGACCCTGATCGGGCCCTGCGCGTACCGGATGGCGTTGGTGATCAGCTCGCTGATGACCAGTTCCGTGCTGAAGGACAGGGTGTCCAGGTCCCAGTCGGCCAGCTGCCGGGTCGTGAGGCCACGGACCTCGGAGACCACGGACGGGTCGGCGGGGAACTCCCACTCGACGACGGCCTCGGCCGTCACGGTGCGGGTGCGGGCGAGCAGGACGACGATGTCGTCCGCGGGCGGGGCCGAGGAGGTGTCGCCAAGGAGGGCCTGGCCGATGTCGTCCAGAGACCGGTCGCTCTCGCAGAGTGACTCCAGGTGTCCGTGGAGCCACTCCATCCCCTGGGTGACGTCGCGGTCGTACCGGTTGAGCAGGCCGTCGGTGTACAGGGCGAGGACGCTGCCGGGCGCCAGCGTGATCTCGGTGACCTCGAAGGGCATCCCGCCCACGCCGAGCGGCGGCCCGGGGGTGACGTCGACGAAGTCGACCTTGCCCTCCGGCGTCACCACGGCCGGCGGCGGATGCCCGGCGCTGGCGATCGCGCAGCGGCCGGAGACCGGGTCGTACACCGCGTAGACGCAGGTCGCGCCCACCGTGTCCCGCCGGGACGGGTCGGCCTCACTGGCGAGCCGCTGCACGAGGTCGTCGAGGTGGGCGAGCAGTTCGCCGGGCTCGAGGTCGAGATCGGCCAGGGTCTGCACGGCGGTACGCAGCCGTCCCATGGTGGCGCTCGCGGGCAGGCCGTGCCCGATGACGTCACCGACGACGAAGGCCACCCGCAGCGAGGACAGCGGGATGACGTCGTACCAGTCACCGCCCACCTGGCGCCCGCGGTCGGCCGGGACGTACCTGCCGGCGGTCTCGGCCGCGGTGGTGTCGGTCCTCGCCTGGGGCAGCAGGGCCCGCTGCAGCGCGATGGCCGCCCGGCGCTCGCGGGTGTACCGGCGGGCGTTGTCGATGCTCAGCTCGGCGCGGGAGACGATCTCCCGTAGCAGCTTGCGGTCGTCCCGGTTGAAGACCGGGGCCGAGCCGGTCCGCCACACGCTGACGATCCCGAACAGCAGGCCGCGGACGTACAGGGGCGCGCTCATCCCCGAATGCGCGTCCAGCGGGATCATCGCGTCCGTGAAATCGCTCGCGTAGGGGACGACCTCCGCCCGGGTGGTGGCCATCAGAACCCTGCCGCGCTGCAGGCTGTGGATTTCGAACCCGTCCGGGAACGGCGGGATCGGCATGTCCGTCCGGATGAATCCGGGATGCCAGGAACCGTGGTGGCGGACCGCGGCGACGCGCCGCAGGCGCAACTGTCCACCGCCGAATGTTTGCGGCGGCTCGTCTCCGGCCCGCACGGCTTCACTGAGATCGACCGTGGCCACGTCGGCGAGGGCCGGGACGAGGACCTCGGCCAGATCCTGGGCCGTGTGGTCGACGTCCAGTGAGCGGCCGATACGTTTGGCCGCCGCATAGAGCAGATACAGATCGTGCGGGTTCTGCTGCTGTCCGGTCATATCAGATCCATGGCACATTCCAACGACGTCGCATGAAACACGATCCCGATACCAGGCCTCCGTATCGTGCTGAAGGAGCACACGCCCGGCTCATGGGGCGACGTCGCAGAATACCATCCGATACGGTTTCCCGGCCGATTCACCGGTAGCTCCCGCCGGACGCCCCGCGGATATTCCTGCCTGGCGGGACGGAGCGGCCACGCGGCCGGCGGGCGCGGCGCGCAACGCGGCCGGGGGCACCTCCTGCGTGCACCTCCTGTGTGCGTCCGGTACATGGCTGCGCTGTCCTCCGCTGGCCGTCCCCGGTCGGCCCGGGCCGCGGTCAGTTCTGACTGTCGACTGGCTGGTGGGCGGTAGCGTCCGGTACATGCCCCCATCGCGGCCCGCGTCCCAGCCCACTTCCCGGGCGGCCGCCGCCGGCGGG
>NZ_CEVIVC010000044.1:6381-11268 GCF_982290645.1 Protofrankia sp. CiP1_Cm_nod4 | reverse complement strand
CGGGCCCGCGCGGCAGAGCGAGGGCCCGGGCGCCGCTGCCACCGCGGCGGCCACCGCGGCGGGGGCATCCGTCAGGAAAGCGCGTGGGCGTGGGCCTGGTGGGCGAACCCGGCCGGCGCGGCCTTCGTCGGTCGGGAAGCCTTCGTCCGTCAGGAAGGGGTGTGGGACGCGGGGAGCTGGCAGGCGCCGATGCATGGGGGCGGGGTGTCCTCCCCGCCCGGCCGACGCGGGTGGGCATGGCACGGGTACGCGCGGCGGCAGGCTGCGAAGATCCCCGCCTGGCCGGCACGGGTGGGCGCGGCCGTCATCCACGTGTGGGAGCGGAGCGCCGGTACACGCCGTGGCCGGGCAGGATCTGCCGCGCCGGGCGCCCAGGTCCGCATGTGTTCGGGTCCCGGACGGGGCGAAGACCGTCCAAGATCCACCATATGCGCACGAAAACTACGATCCCGGCACCAGACGGGGCTGTCGGCGGGACGTTCGGTGAGAAGGCCATTACCACCGGCGCTGATACCAGCGGCCCTGATGCCGTCGGTACCGCGCGCGGGTGGAGTTCCGCGGCGGTCCGCTGCCCGTCCCCGCGGGTCTTCTTCGCCTCCGCGGCCGCGGTGAACACGGTGCTGGGACGGGCGTCGACCCGGCACAGGGGGCGGCCGTGCCCCCAGCGGTCCGCCCACAGCAGCCGGGGGCGGACCGTGCTCGCCTACTGTGACCAGGGCTGTTACGACGATGCCGTCGACCTGCTCGCCGACGTCATGAACCGGCTGGGCGGCCGTCGGTTCGACGATCATGGCCGCGACGGAACATCACGCAGCCGTGGCGCCCGTGATGGGAGCGAGGCCACTCTGGACGGCTACGCGCTGAGAACCGCGTCCGCCGCGCTCGGGCAGCTCCATCGCAGGCGCCGCAAGAGCCTCGGGCTGCCGCAGCGGCCCGAGCGGGTCATCGACACCGGCTGGGCCGGGCGCATCCTGCCGGACCCGGGTGACCGGCGCCTGCTCGCGCACATGCTGACCTGGCTGGGCAGTGACGCACCGGCCGTGACGGACGCGGGCTGGCCGGTCGAGACGTGGGCGCCGCGGTACGGACTGCCCGTGGCGGCGATGGCGGCTCGGGTGGGCCGGGTCGCCGACGCCCTGCGGGAGGGCGACCCGCGCCGCTACTGGCGGTATATCGCCGAGCCGCTCGCGGCCAAGCCGCGGGTGCCCGCCCTGCTCGGCGACATCGAGATGGCTCATGACGACATGGCCGTGCACGGAGAGGCCGGGCACGGAGAGGCCGCGAACGAGGAGGCCGCGAACGAGGAGGCACTGTGCGCCGGATAGCGCTCCATATTCTCGGTGAGTCCGACGTAGGGCTGTTCAAGGCCGGCGCGGAGGAGATCGAAGCCCGTCTGGCCGCGCTACGCAGCAGTGATCCGGTCACTCGTGACATCGAGCTCGCGGGCACACCGGTGTCCAGGTTCGTCTCCCGCATCGGCGCGGGACCGGACGGCCCGGAGCGCATCCTCCTGATCGCCACGACCGGCGGTACCCGAGCCACCGGGCCGCTCGCCGACGTCGTGGCCGAGTACGTCAGCCGCCACACCGGCGGTGGCGGCCGGGTGACCGTCGAGTATGTCGTCGATCCGGCCCTGGAGCCCGCCCGGGACTGGATCCGGCAGTACATCGAGCGGTACGCCATCGACGAGACGACGCGCTGGGAGCTGCCGTTGGGCGGCGGGTCGACCGGCCTGGTGCTGGGTCTCCTCTTCGAGGTGCTCATCCGGGGCTTCCCGGTCACCCTCCGGACCGAGGACGACGCGGTGGCCGTCGTCGAACTGGGCATGCTGACGTGGCAGGAGCGGGAGGAGGCGATGAAACGGTGGCTGGTCCGGCACCGCTTCTACGACGCGCTCGCCAAGCTCGACCCGCGGTGGGAGCCGCTGGCCTGTCGGCAGGCGGTGAACGTCGCCGCCGTGCTCACCGCCGCCTGCGGTCCCCGGGACGACGGCCACTGGCTGCTTGACGACCGGGCGCGTGCGGCGCTGTTCGAAGCGGTCCAGGCGTCGTTCGCCGAGGGTCTGGCCCGTCAGGAGATCACCGACGGTGCCGCGGCCCGGACCTGGCTCAGGCGTTTCGCCACCGCGCACGTGCCCGCCGACCTGCACCTGGACGTCCTGCGCATGCTCGGCTGCCCGCCCTGGAGGCAGCTCGCGGTCGACCCGGCCATGGCCGAGCGGGTGGGCGCGCCGGTGGCGGCGCTGCTGAGCCCGGAAGTGGTGTGCTGGCACCGGAAGGTCATCCGTAACAGCCACGGCGCCCTCGGGGTGGTGGCCGAGCCGCCGGCGGCCGTGGTCGCGCTGCAGAACGACTGGATCGCGTCGCAGCACCGCGGTGGTCTACTGGCCGACTATCCGGCCTGGCTGGTGCGGGAGCCGCCCGCGGCCGGGCGGCGGGTCCTCCTGCTGCGCGTCCTGCGTACCGACCAGCGCAAGGACGACGACGTCCTGGACCAGGTGCTCGCCCGGCTCGGGGCCGGTGAGGTGCTGCTTGTCGAACTCAGGACGGCGCAGGGCACGACGACACCGCCCCGGCCCACCGTCACCGGTCCCTTCACGGTGGCGGTGACCGAGAAGGAGATCACGGAGACGCCGAGCCTGGCCGCCGCCTACCAGCGGGAACTGGTCAGATTTCTCGACGAGGAGGTACCCGGTGCCGACCTCGTCGACGAGGTCGCGGTGGTCCTCCCGCTCGGCGCCAAGGCGCTGGTCACCGCCGCGATGCTGGCCGCGGTCGACTGGTCGGTCCGCGCCGCCGCGCCGCTACAGGTCCTGACCACCCACGGTGACCATAACGACCGGGGAGTCGTGGCGACCAGGGGAGTCCACGAGGACGGCGATCGGGCCCTGGCCGCGCTCGGCCTGGACGGCGTCCTGGCCGAGCTGGCGGTGACGGCGCTGCGCAACCTCGACCTGACGGTCGCCGAACGTCTCCTGCGCCGCGGCTCGGCCCGGCTGCACGGGCTGGCCGACGAGGTCCGCGAGCTCCGGCGGGACGCGTTCAGAGTCCCGGAGAGCGCACCCGGCGTGGGGGGGCACGACGACCGCACGTCGGCGGCGGAGGTGTCGCTGGCCTGCGCGCGGTTGCGACTGTGCGGGCAGATCGCCGAGGAGCATCCGTGGGACGCCGCCTACCTGGCGACCAGCGTCCTGGACCACACCTTCCGGATGCCCGACGGGCAGACCCGGCGGTGCCAGGTCGAGGGCATCGGCCGGACCACCCTGACGAAGAACCGGGGCTGGGTGGCCGGGCCCGCCGAACCGACCGAGCGCCCGCAGGACTGGAAGCATCTGGCGCCGTGGCAGGTGGTCCGGGACAGGCAGAACGGGCATCGGCCGTCGTCGCAGCTACGCGATCTGCGCAACAGCCATCCGCTTTCGCACGGCATCGACCAGCCCTGGGAGAACCGTTACTGGGGCGGAGGCGAGGAGAAAGCGGGGAAGCGGGACGGCAGGCGGGAGAGCATCGCCGTCCCGACGGCCTCGCATGTCGTCCAGCTGCTCGCGGAAGCCGAGGCGGAGCTGCGCGACGCGCTGCGCGAGACATACCCGCAGGAAAGCTACCCGGAGGTGGCCCCCGTGGATCCGGAGCACCTCGTCCGGCGCCATCGGGACCTGCTGGTGCGGGTCGCGGGCCATCAGGGCGTGCCGGACGGTCAGGTACCGGCGGCCAGGGCGGCGAACCGGTCGGCCGCGGCCGCCTGCGCCGGGACGAGCGAGCCGGCCGGGGCATCGCCGGCCAGCAGCGCGAGGATCCGCAGCGCCACGTCGACGGAGGAGTCGAAGAAGCCGTCGAGGAAGCCGGCCTGACGGGGGCCGGCCGGCTGCCCGTCGCGGCCCAGCGGCGCGGGCACGACCAGATGGGCGAGGCCGGGACGTTCCGCCAGCGCCGCCCGCCAGCGCTCGACGGACGCCCGGATCTCGGCAACCGGGCGGCCGGACAGCTCCGCGACGGCTCCGAGCGCCCCACCCCCCGGGCCGTCCGCCGGGATGAGCAGCACCACCTGGACGTCGGGCGGAGCGCTGGCGAGCAGCCGGATATCGCCGTCGCCGTCCGCCGCCGGGTCGGCCAGGATGTGCGCCCACACGAGGTTCTCGGCCGAGGCGGGGTCCGCGAGCCAGCCTCGCAGCAGTTCGCTGGCCAGCGGCGTGTTCGGCCCGCGCCCCGGGTTCAGCGACCGGGCGAGGAAGTCGAAGCTTTCCCGTCCCCAGCCGAGCGCCGCCGACACCAGCGCGGCGACCGTGTACATCCCGGCCCAGCGCGGCCCGGCGACGACGATGCCGCGGGTGCCGGCGAGGACGGCCGCGTACGGCTCCGCGGCCCGCGCCGCGGCAAGGCGCGGGACGTAGACGCGTCCGTCCTCCCACGCGGACGACGGTTCCCCGACGAACAGGGGATTGTCCCATTCCGCGCCGGTGCGGTCGAACGCCTCGGCGAACACCCGCCCGGCCTCGCCGCGGTCGGCTATCCCGTCCCGCCGGTCGAGCAGCGCGTAGTCGCCGACGTGGTACCGGCAGCGCCGGCCGCGCCAGTGCGGCACGACGGTGACCGCCCATCCGCCGTGCCGCAGCGCGAGCTCGGCGAACAGAGCGCCGCCGGCGGCCCGGTGCTGTTCGGCGAGCAGCGCCCGCTGCAGCCGGAACCGGTGCTCGCAGGCGTTCAACCGCAGCGCCAGCGCCGCGACCGACGATTCGACCAGGCCGTAGGCGCTGAGCATCTCCAGCGGGTGGACACCTACCGCGCGGGCGAGGACCGGGATGGCGATCGGGTCGACCGCGGATTCGTTGGCGAGCCACCGCCGGACCTTGTCGGTGCTGTCCTTCAGCCCGAGCTGCGGGGCGACCTT
>NZ_CEVIVC010000044.1:0-6314 GCF_982290645.1 Protofrankia sp. CiP1_Cm_nod4 | reverse complement strand
GGGCGGTGAGCGCGGGTGTCGTCACGCGGCCGCGCGTCATCGCGGCTTTCATCGCGTCCGCCCAGCACGCCTGTCCCGGCCGGTTTCTGGCGGAGGTCGGTACGGCGAGCGGCTGATACCGTCCGGCGGGTTCGGAATCGGGCACGCCTCATCGTCGCGCACCGGCGCCGGTGCCGATCACCTGCCCCGCGTCGTGTATCCGTGGGTCAGCCGGCGGCGGTGACGGCTGCCTCGACGATCGTGAAGACCTCGTCCGGGCGCAGCGAGCTGCGGGAGCCGCCGGGACGCCTGGGCGCGCCGCCGATCGAGCTGCCCCCGCCCCAGCCGGGTTCCCGCGCGGCGAGCGCGCCGAGGATCGTCCCCGGCTCCGCGACCGGCCCGACCGGGAAGCCGTCCACCAGGTCGCTGCGCCGTCCCACGGTGTACGCGGTCGAGCCGTCGGGCAGCGGCCGCCACATCACCGCCCGGGTGTGCCCCGCCTCGTACACCCGGTCGAAGGCGTCGGTGTCGCTGGTCGCCATCACCCATCCCGTCCCGGCATGGGTGATCCTGAACGACGCCGCCGGCCGCCGGCCGGCCTGGTCACCCGCCGGGACCGGATCGCTCCCGTCGGCCGGGCCGCCCGGGCCGGTGCCGGCGAGACCGCTGGCCAGCTCGGCGATCGCCGCCACGCAGCGGCTGAGGTCAGCGGCCATCCGCGCGGCGTCGCCGCCGCCACCGCCGGCCCGGGAGGGCAGTGGCACCCGGGCGGCGAACGCGGCGAGCAGGCCCGGTTCGGCCACCGGGTAGGCGGGGCCGTGCGCGTCCCGCCCGGCGACCGCCTCGACCAGCCGCCGCACCGGCCCGCGTACCGGCGAGGCCGCCGCCAGCCAGCCCGGGTGGGCCAGCAGCGCCACGGCCAGCGCGGTGTCCGCGTCGACGTCGTTGACGTAGACGGTGTAACGGCGGGGATCCAGCCCGAGCAGCAGCGCGTCGGTGACCTGTCGGCAGGTCGCGGTGGTCACCAGCCGGATGCAGGCGCCGTGGTGGTCGAAACTCAGCCGGCGGGCGCGCAGGTCGAGCGCGGGGCCCTGCACGACCCCGTCCAGCGCGATGCTGTACGGCGGCAGCTCGCGCAGCTCGACGACAAGGCCGGGGACGACGACCAGCGGCAGGTCACCGACGAGCAGCCGCCACCCGCCGCCACCCACCGCCACCGCCGTGCCGTCCTCGTGGCCCGCGCCGTCCCTGTCGTTGTCCTTCTCGTCCCGGTCGCTCATGTGCCCCGCTCCTTTGCCCGCCAGCGCGGCCGTGCCACCGCCCGGCCGCTTCTTCTGGATCCTGACGGACCACGGTGCTGGATCCTGACGGACCACGGTGCCGGCGGCGGCCCGGGGATCAGCCGCACCCGGAAGACGGCTGGGAGGCGACGGCTGGGAGGCAACGGCTGGGGGACGGCGGCTGGGCGGCCGGGAGCAGTCGTGCGGTTCCTGTTGACCTGAAGTGCGGTTGAGGTTGCAGACTGCTGTCATGCCTTTCCCGACATGCCTTACGGCGCCGCCGGAGGCGTTCGGCGCGCCGGCCGGCGGCCCGCCGTGGCATGGTCGTCCACGGGCGCGCGGCGTCCGCACCCACCCACCGTGACAGGCAGGAAAGGCGCGGCGCATCGCACAGGTGAGCAGCACGGAAGCCCGGAAAGAACCGTGCAAGGGACTCCTGCAGGAGCCGGAAGAGGCCGCTGAAGGGGCCCGGAAGGGACTACCGCCATGACCGTAGAGCTCAACCACACCATCGTGTCGGCGCATGACAAGAGCGCGTCGGCCGCCTTCTTCGCCGACGTCCTCGGGCTGGGCGGCCCGGCCCCGTTCGGCCACTTCCTCGTGGTCACGGCCGACAACGGCGTGAGCCTCGACTTCGCCGAGACGAAAGGCGCGGTCACCCCGCAGCACTATGCCTTCCTCATCGGCGAGACGGAGTTCGACGAGATCTTCGGACGGATCCGCGAGCGTGGCATCCGTTACTGGGCCGACCCGGGCCGCAGCCGGCCGGGAGAGATCAACCACGGCAGCGGCGGTCGCGGGGCCTACTTCCAGGACCCGGACGGCCACCTGCTGGAGATCCTCACCCGCCCTTACGGCAGCGCGGCCTGACGGGGGCCCGCCCGGCCCCCGCCGACGGGCCGCGGACGGGCCACGGACGGGTGGCGGACGGGTGGCGGACGGGCCGCGGACGGGCGGAGCGGGTTGCCGTCCGCCGGCCGCGGTGAAGGTGCCGGCCACCGTGAAAGTTCTGTCTCGGGCCGGGTCACCAGCGATATCGTCCAGTCAGTTGTGACTGTTATTGCGAGCAGAACTGGGGAGATCGATGCGGATCGGCATGACGCTGAGTTACAGCGGTGGCTTCACGGAGGCCGTCGCCGAGCTCGAGGACTTCGAGAAGGCCGGACTCGACATCGTCTCGGTCGCCGAGGCGTACACCTTTGACGCGGTCAGCCAGCTCGGCTTCATCGCGGCGCGGACCAGCCGGCTGGAGATCGCCTCCGCCATCCTGCAGCTATACACCCGTACCCCGACACTGACCGCGATGACCGCCGCGGGCCTGGACTTCGTCTCCGGTGGCCGGTTCTGGCTCGGGCTCGGCGCGTCCGGGCCACAGGTGATCGAGGGCTTCCACGGCATCCTCTACGACGCGCCGCTGGGCCGCACCCGCGAGGTGATAGACATCTGCCGCCAGGTGTGGCGGCGGGAACCCGTGGTGTACAAGGGCAAGTACTACCAGGTCCCGCTGCCGGAGGGCCAGGGCAGCGGCCTCGGCAAGCCACTGAAGATCATAAACCGTCCGCTGCGGCCCCGGATCCCGATCGTCCTGGCCGCGATCGGCCCGCGTAACGTGGCGCTGGCCGCCGAGATCGCGGAGGGATGGCTGCCGGTGTTCTTCCACCCGGACAGGGCCGACAACGCGTGGGGGAGCGCCCTGCGGGAGGGCTATGCCAGGCGCGACCCCGAGCTCGGCCCGCTGGACATCACCGCCAGCGTGTTCCTCGCCATCGGCGAGGGCTACCAGGACGATCCCGAGCTGCTGCGGCCATATCGCGCCCAGCTGGCCCTCTACATCGGCGGCATGGGCGCGAAGGGCAGGAACTTCTACAACGACCTGGCCTGCCGGTACGGGTACGAGCAGGCCGCCGACGTCGTCCAGGAGCTCTACCTCGCCGGGCGCAAGGAGGAGGCCGCGGCCGCCATCCCGGAGGACCTGGTCCGGGACACCTCGCTGGTGGGGCCGCCCGGGTACATCAAGGAGCGGGTCGCCGCCTTTGCCGAAGCCGGTGTCACGACCCTGCACGTGACGCCGCTGGCGGCCGCGCACGCCGAGCGTGTGCACGCCGTCGAGCAGCTACGCGCGATCATCGACTGACCGCCGGCCGGGGACGGGCGGCGGGCGCGCCCACCGCGGGCACGGCCCGCCGGTGGGCGCGGGCTCTGGGAGGAGCCCACGCCCCCTTCGTCCCCAGGGCCGGCCGGCCTCGCGGCGCATCGCCGGGCCCGGCGATGCGCCGGGCGTTGTGCCGGTGTCGGGCGGGTCAGCCTCGGAGCAGGTGGCGGGCCATGACTATGCGCAGGATCTGGTTGGTGCCCTCGTAGATCTGGGTGATCTTGGCGTCGCGCAGCATCCGCTCCACCGGGAAGTCCCGGGTGTACCCGGCGCCGCCGAACAGCTGCACGGCGTCGACGGTCACCGCCATGGCCACGTCCGAGGCGAACGTCTTGGCCGCCGCGGAGCGGAAGCCCGCCTGCGGCTCACCGCGCTCGGTGGTCGCCGCCGAGGCGTACACCAGATGCCGCGCGGCCTCGATCTTCATCGCCAGCTCGGCCAGGATGAACTGGATGCCCTGGAAGTCCCCGATGCGCTGCCCGAACTGCCGGCGCTCGCGCACGTAGTCCACGGCCGCGTCCAGCGCGCCCTGCGCGATCCCCAGCGCCTGCGCCGCGATCGTCGGACGGGTGTGGTCCAGGGTGGCCAGCGCCGTCTTCAGGCCGGTGCCCGGCTCGCCGATGATCCGGTTGGCCGGGATCGTGCAGTTCTCGAAGTGGATCTCCCTGGTCGGCGATCCCTTGATCCCCAGCTTCCGCTCCTTGTTGCCCACCGAGAAGCCCGGGTCGTCCCGGTGCACCACGAACGCGGAGATGCCCCGTGAGGGCTTGTCCGCGTTCGGGTTGCTCACCGCCATCACCGTGTACCAGGTCGACTCCCCGGCGTTGGTGATCCAGGCCTTCGTGCCGTTGAGCACCCAGTGGTCCCCGTCCAGCTGGGCGCGGGTGCGCATCGACGCGGTGTCCGAGCCCGCCTCTCGTTCGGAGAGCGCGTACGAGATCCCGGCGCCGGCCGCGATCTCGGTCAGCACCGTGCGCTTGAGCTCCTCGTCGGCGGACAGGATGATCGGCTGCGAGCCCAGCTTGTTCACCGCCGGGATCAGTGACGAGGACGCGCACACCCGCGCGACCTCCTCGATCAGGATGCACGCCGAGACCGCGTCCGCGCCCTGGCCGCCGTAGGACTCCGGGATGTGCACCGCGTGGAAATCCGCCTTCACCAGGGCGTCACGGGCCTCCGCCGGAAACCGTTCGGCTTCGTCCACCTCCGTCGCGTATGGCGCGATCTCCTTCTCCGCCAGCGCGCGTACGGCCGCGCGCAGCGCCTCGTGTTCCTCGCCGAGCTGGTAAAGCCCGAAGCCCTGGCTCATCCCCGACTCCTTCCCGGAAGATCAACTGTGATAGTCGTAGAAGCCACGACTGGACTTCTTGCCCAGCAGGCCGGCATCGACCATCCGTAGCAGCAGCGGCGGGGCGGTGTAAAGGGGCTCCTTGAACTCCTCGTACAGCGAGTCCGCCACCGCCTTCACGGTGTCCAGGCCGATCAGATCCGCCAGCCGCAGCGGCCCCATCGGATGGGAGCAGCCGTACACCATGCCGTTGTCGATGTCCTCCACCGACGCGAAACCCGACTCCATCATCCGGATCGCCGACAGTATGTACGGGATCAACAGCGCGTTGACCACGAAGCCCGCCCTGTCCTGCGAGCGGATCACCGTTTTGCCCAGCGCCCCGGTGGCGAAGTCCGTCACGGCCGCCAGGGTCTCCTCGGAGGTCAGCAGCGACGGGATCAGCTCCACCAGCTTCAGCACCGGCACCGGGTTGAAGAAGTGCAGGCCCACCACGTACGCCGGCCGGGTCGTGGCCATGCCCAGCTTCATGATCGGAATCGACGAGGTGTTCGACGCCAGGATCGCCTCGGGTGAGGCCACCACCTTGTCCAGCGCCGTGAACACCTCCAGCTTGGCCTGCTCGTTCTCCGCGATGGCCTCGACCACCAGGTCCCGGTCGATGAAGTCGTCCAGGCTGGTGGTGTAGCGCACGCGGCTCAGCGCCGCGTCGCGCTCCTGCTCGCTCAGTTTCTGGCCGCGGACCGCGCGCTCGAACGACTTCTCGATCCGCCGCTGCCCCGCCTCGAGCGCGAGCTGGCTCACCTCGGTCACCACGACGTCCAGCCCTGCCCGGGCGCTGACCTCGGCGATGCCGGAGCCCATCAGCCCGGCACCCACGATTCCCACCCGCTGGATCCCACTCATGTCCAGTTCTCCTCGTCCTGGCCCGGTGGGCCGTCGCCGCTCGTCCTGGCCCGTGGGCGCCGTTCCCGCGCCGGCTCGGTAGCTTTCCGGATCTTTCCGGTTTTCGCCGGCGGATGAGAGCTTCCGCCGTCACGCGCGAGAGATATTTTGACATCCATCTATCGGATGTACAAGCTTCCTGCCGTCGATACCGTACCCATCGCCGTCCATCACGCTGGGTCGGGTGGCCGGCTCCGGCCGGAGGCATGTCGCGATCTTTACAGGTAATCCCGGGACCGGGCTGTGAGCCGTAGCGACACCCGGACATTACTTTCCGTTATATCGCTTCGTGGGCCGGTTCCGCCGGCCGTTGACGCCGCGGGCGGACGGGGTGGCCGGCCGTACCACGTCCCCTGTCCGTTCCGGTGGTGGGTGCCCGCGTCCTGTGGAACCGGGTGGAATCCGTCTGTATCCGGTTTTATTTGACGTGATATGGCGGAATCCGGTGCTGTCCGGTGGAACTCCGCGTGATCGGTATGAACCGCCGTGGCATGCGTGCGTCAGGTTTTCGAGCGCGTGCTGTAGCGGTTATGTTGCGGACAGTCAGTCAGTCAGGCAGGCAGTCGGGCGGGGCGGAGCAGGGGCGGCGGGCGGGATTCGCGCCGGCTCGCCGACGGAGCCGCCCGACGGAGCCGCCCGGAGGCGGGACCGGTCGAAGGCAGGACTGATT
>NZ_CEVIVC010000043.1:35842-37763 GCF_982290645.1 Protofrankia sp. CiP1_Cm_nod4 | reverse complement strand
GATCCGGCCTTCACGATCCCCCACCGCCCCATGAGCCGGCCGCCTCACACAATCCAGAAGCCCACTGCCCCACGCTCCTGCCGCTCCCCTACAACCCGCCTTGACCTGTAGGTGGAAACCGCCACCAGGACAACGGTTTCTACCTACGGACGGGGAAGCCGTAGGTAGAAACCGTCGCGCCAGCGACCGGAACCACCTACGCGTCCGGCCGGAAAGGCCCCCGCGGACAGCGGACGCCGCCGGGAGCCGGCGCCTGTCGCCCCTGTAAGCCGCCTGCCGGTCACGGCCGGCGGGCGGCACGGAGCCGGGTGCCGCGGCCCCGCCAGTCATGTGCCGGCCCGCGTGGCCTCCTCGCGCTGTTCTCCTTACCCTGCCGGCCCTTCTCCTGCGCCGGCCCTTCTCCTGCGCCGGCCCCTCCCCTGCGTAGCCTTCTCCCCCGTGCCGGCCCGCCTCCATACCGCCGGAAGGTCGGCACAGGACCAGGGTCGTCTGTCGTCCTTCACCCGTCGTCCGTCAGGCACATGTGTGGGGACGGATATCTCGCTGACGGAACCGGCTGGCCGCCTACCGGGGTGGCCAGGGGCGGCCCGGTGGCGAGGAACCGTCACGCAGCCGATACATTCGCCTGCTCCGCACCGCTGGGGACCGGGCAGCGACGCCACGGTGGCATGCGCCCGGTCCCCAGCGGTGCGGAACAGGTGGGGTCGAACGAACGGGGAACGCAGGTGCACCTTGTGCTGATCGAGACGTCCGGGAACCAGCCGTTCATCTTTGGCACGAACAAGCAACGCGAGAACATCGGCGCGTCCGAACTGACAACAATGATCAGACGCTGGGCGAAAAAAGCGATCGAGACGATCGGCCAGGCGGAGAAGCAGGCGGTCTCGACGACGGCGGAGCCGATTCTCGAGGTGATGGCGGCGTCCGGCAAGGTCGTCCTGCTGGTGACCGAGGCCGACGACGACGCGAGCGAGCACACCGCCCGCGGGCTGATCACCGAGGTGACCCTGCGGGCGGCACTGCGAGCGCCCGGCCTGGCCGTCGACGGGGCGTTCGTCTCCGTCAGCCGCGGTGACCTCGACGACGATGCGAAACAGCAGGAGCTGCTGCGCCGCGTCCACGCGGCCCTCGGTGGCTACACGGCGACCCGGCCCGCGGTCGCGACGCGCTTCCCGCAGATACCGTTCGCCGCGATCTGCCGTTACAGCGGGTTACCAGCCACCGTGCCTCTGCCCCCGGCGAGGGGACACGACTCTGAGACATCCGAGAAACCCGCGGAAGAGGCACGGCACGACGCGCGGGAACAGGAGCTGTCGCTGGCCTCCCGGGTCAAGCGCACCTACGCGAAGCCAGCCCGCACCCGGATGCTTCAGGTGCTTCGGGACGGAGGCATCGGGGAGACAGACAGCGAACGCCTGTACCCGGATCCGACCGAGCTGCTGTACCCGGATCTGACCAAGCTGGAGGCCGCGCTCGCGGGCGTCCCGGTCGCGAACGCGGAACAGAAGCGACGAGCCGGCGGACGGGATGCGACGGAGCGCACGAACGCCCGTTCCGGCCCGCTGAGCGCTCAGCCCGGCCGAGACGGTGCCGGGCGTGCTGGGGAGACGAGCTGGGTCGGTGTGGTGCACGCCGACGTCAACGGCATGGGGCGCATCTTCCAGAATCTCAACGACGTGTTGGCCCCCACCTACCAGCCGAATGTGTTCGGGAAGGTGGCGTCCTGGCTGCGTGATCAGGATATCCACGGCACCCGCACGCTTGCCGCCTACGGGGAGGTGAGCGCGGCCCTGGACGAGGTCACGAAGAACGCCTACGTGGAGGCGGCCAAAGAGGTGCTCAGCCAGTTCCAGGACGAAGAACAGTTCAGGGCGCAGGAGGGGCCCCAGGCCGGGAAGGGCGCGAGTACAGCGACGACAGC
>NZ_CEVIVC010000043.1:8959-35773 GCF_982290645.1 Protofrankia sp. CiP1_Cm_nod4 | reverse complement strand
GAAAACACCCGTCCCGGTCGTCCCGATCGTGCTGGGTGGGGACGACGTGAGCGTCCTGGTGGCGGGCCGGTACGCGCTGGTGTTCGCGGTCGAGTTCCTGCGCGCCTTCGAGAAGCTGTCCCGGAAGGACGGCGTCCTCCGGCACATCCAGGTGCCGAGGGAACCGCGCGGGAGCGGTACGCCCGCCGAACGCGTGACCGGCGGCGCTACCGGCCGCGATGCCGGTCACGGCACCGCCCGTGGCGCTGGCCGCGATGCCGGTCACGACACCGACGGTGACACTGATCATGATGCCGGTCATGGCGTCGGGCTGACCGCGGCGGCCGGGGTCGCGCTGGTGAAGTGGCAGTTCCCGTTCAGCCAGGCGTACCGGCTCGCCGAGCAGCTCTGCTCGTCGGCGAAGGAGCGCGGCCGGGACCGCTCCTACGTCGACTGGCACATCCTGTACGAGACGAACGTCCCCGACCTCGATCACATCAGGGCCCGGCTGGACCTGCCGCCGACCACGACGACGAAGACCCGGCTGACCTGCCGGCCGGCGATGGTCAGCGGCAGCGAACAGGACGACCCCGACCGCCACTGGGAGCGTGTCCTGCGCCGTGCCGCCGAGTTGACCCGTAAGGACCAGACCGGTGCTCGTCTCATCTCCCGGTCGCACGTGATCGCCCTACGCGGACAGCTCACCGCGCCGAACGAGGCCGAGAAGCTGTGGGCGAAGATCTCCTCTCCGCTGCCAGCGGCCGAACGCGCGACGCTCGGCGGTGGCGGCAACTCGTCGTTGTTCTGGCCGACTGCTGTCGATCATCCGGAGCAGAGCCCGCCGGACGCCGAAGGCACTGACAGTGCGGAAGGCCCCGACAGGGCCGAAGGCAGCGGTGGGGCGGAAGCCGCCGCGACCACGAAAACCGTCCGGGTCACCGGCCTGCTGGACGCCCTCGAGCTGGTCGACGTGCTGCCCGCGTCCCTGCTGGAGAAGAACCGTTCGGAGAATGCCAATGCCTGACCTGGACCTCGAAAACGGCGCGGTGCCGGACCCGCTGACCGTGATCGTCGACATCACGGGCGACTGGCACGTCGGGAGCGGCTACGGGCTGCCGGGCGGCATCGACGCCACCATCCGGCGGGACGCCCATGGACGGCCGTACCTGCCGGGCACGACGCTGACCGGCCTGTGGCGCGACGCCTGCGCACAGGCGAGCATCGCGCTGGACGCCGAGGCGGCCCGCCATGGCGAGGCCAACCGGCCCTGGTGGGCGTGGACGCGCGCGCTGTTCGGCCATGCCGGAACGGCGCCGCTGTTCACCGTCGGCTCCGCCCACCTGCCGCCCAAGGCGAAGCCGCGGACGGACCGGCCCGCGATCCCCGCGCTCGGCGACCGCGGCGACCGGTGGACGCTGATCAAGCCGGGGGTGGCGATCGACCACCGGACCGGCCGGGCCCACGACGACATGCTGCGCTTCGTCGAGATGGCCAAACCGGCGACCCTGTTCGCCACCGCGCGGCTGGTCGACGCGGACTCCTGGACACGGGAGCAGCGGCGCGCGGCCGCGACGCTGCTGCTGATCGGGGCGTCGCTCATCGACGCGGTCGGCGGAGACCGGCGCCGCGGCGCCGGTGCCGCACGGGTGCTGGTCTCGAAGTCCGAATCCGTCGGCCTGGCCGACGCCGACCAGGCCGACATCGCACGGAAGAAGGCGGACAGCGCCCGCCTCCGGCTTCTCGACAACGCCTTCCGGGCGGTCACGGACTTCCGCGGCCAGGTACCGGCACCGGCAGAGCCGGTGGTCGTTCAGGGTCACGCACCGGCTGTGGTCGCCCGGGCTGCGGCGGAGCGCTGGTTCGAGGTGGATCTGACGATCACCGTGGACCAGCCGGTGCTCGCGTCCACCGGGGTGAGCGGGAACATGCTCACCGGCGCCGACCAGCTGCCCGGGACGACCTTGCTGCCCTGGGTCCACGGCGCGCTGCGCAGGCTCGCTCCCCAGGCCGCGGCGGACGCCGTGACCGCCGGCGAGCTGATCGTCACAGCGGCGACGCCCGAAGTCGCCGGGAAGCGCTCCAACCCGGTCCCACTGGCGTTCCAGCGGGCGAAGGATCCGGCTGACACGTCCGGTTCCGACAGCTCACACCACTCCGGCGCCGGTGGCGCCAACGGCGTCCAGGGATCCAAGGAGGCCCAGGGAGCCAAAGACGCCAAAGACGGAGACCCCCGGAATGTGCTCAACCGGCTACGCGCCGGCCAGCCGAAGGCCCAGTACAAGCCGATGCGCACCGGCTACGTCGCGCCCGTCGACGCTGCCGGAGCCGCCGGGCCGACCGGTGGCACCGGGCCGGTCGACGCTGGTGGATCGGCCGGTGCCGACAAGCACGCTCCCAGCGCCACACGCCTGCTCTTCCACCAGCCGGTGCTCGCGGTCGCCATGCACAACCAGGTGGAGGAGTACAGCCAGCGACCGACCGAGGACTCCGGCCTCTACACCGTCCAGGTGATCCCGCCGCGCACATCCGGATCCGACGACATCCATACCGACACCCGGCTGCGCGCCCACGTGCGGGTGAGCCAGCGTCTGCACGACGCGCTGGCCACGGCCGGCCCCGACTGGCCGCGCGCGTGCCTGGCCAGCGAGGACGTCCGGCTCGGGGGGAAATCCAAGTCGGAGTACGGCCGGGTGCGGGTGGAGGTCTCCGGCGTGCGGCACCGCCCCCCACGCGACAGCATCGTCCCGGTCAGCACAAATGGTGCCCAGGCAGGGACAGATAGCGTCCCCATCGGTACGGATGGCGTCCAGAGGGACACGTTCAGCGCCTATAGCGGCGCAGGCGGCGTCTCGGGCGGCACGGGTGGCGTCTCGGGCGGCACGAGTGGTGCCCCGGCGAGCGGGACGGGCGGTGCCCCGGCGAGCGGGACGGGCGGTACCCCGGATGTCTCGAAGGGCGAGCTGTTCGTGTGGCTGCGCTCGGACACAATCGTCCGGGACTCCCGGCTGCGGATGTCCGCGGACGTCACCGACCTCGTCCGGCTGCTGCAACGGCTCGGTGTCGGTGTCGACAACCTCGTCCCGGTTGATCCGGGCAGCCGCGGGCCGGTGCCTGCCTCGGCCCGGACCCGACGGATCAGCTCCTGGCACCGCCCGTCCGGCCTGCCCCGGCCGACGCTGGTCGCGCTCGCCGCCGGTACCTGCCTGCGGCTTGGCTGGGACGGCTCCGGCGCGGACGTCCTCGCCCGGCTTGAGATCACCGGGATCGGCGGCCGCACGGCCGAGGGGTTCGGCCAGGTCAGCTTCAACGACCCCGAGCTGGTCGCCGAGCGGATCGAGCTCCTGGAGGCGCAAGCCACGGCGGCAGTGACAACGGCAGTGACGACGGAACCGACAGCGGAACCGGCCGCGGCAGCGGCCCGCCGGAGGACGGAGAACCCGGCATGACCACAGCGGCAGACAGCACGAACAGCGCGGGCGGCACGGGCACGTCCGGCATCTGGGACGACCCCCTGTGGGCCTATTCCGCTGGCGGGGAGAAGCCGCCGGCCTTCCGCCCGCGCATCCGGTACCGGCTGGCCGCGACGCTGGTCACCCAGGCCCCGTTGCACGTCGGCGGGGCCGGCCTGACCGATCCGCTCGCCGGGCCGGGCTCGGATGCCGTACCCGGCCCGGACACGGCGGGCGACGGCAAGGGACAGCGTTCGCATCTGACCCTGGCGGTCAACGGCGCCGGTCAGTACTACATTCCGGGCACGTCGATCGCAGGCGCCCTGCGCGCCTGGTGCGAACGGACGTGGACGCCGGAGGCCGTCCGGCGGCACTGGGGGTCGATCGACGGCGCGAGCCGCATCGTCGTCGCCGACGCCCCGCTGCCCGGTCTCACGCCCGCCGACCCGAAAACCGGCGTCCAGGGCGACAGCGAGACCCGGGACGGGGTCGGCATCGACCGCGTGACCGGGACCGCCGCGCACGGTATCAAGTACGACCGCGAGGTCCTGCCCGCCGGCACCAGGATCACCCTCTGCCTGACCACGGACGCGCGCGCCAGGCCGGACCGGCCCCGGGGCGACGGCGCCGGCAACACCCCAGGTGACGGCCGAACTGATGGCCCAGGTGACGGCACGGGTGACGGTACGGGTGACGGTACGGGTGACGACGGTGGCGATCTGACACTCAAGACGATGCTCGCCTCGCTGGCTACCGCGCTCACCAGGGGAGCGATCCTGTTGGGCGCCGCGTCCAGCCGCGGCCTCGGGTCCGTCAGAGCCACGGAGGCCAGCCTGCGGCGGATGGACGTCGCCACCCTGCGTGGCCTGCAGGCCTGGCTGGGCGTGGACACCCGAGACAGGAACAGCCCTGGATTCACGTCCGTCGAGCTGCCGCTGGAGATCCCCGCCAGCTCCTCCGTACTGACAGTCACCGTCGACTGGCATCCCAGGCTCGCCCTGCTGGTCGCGGCGGGCCGGACCGTCGGCCATATCCCTCAGGGCGACGATCAGGAACGCCAGGTGACGGTCCCCGTCCTGGCGCGCCGGGTGGATACCAGCGCGCCTGGAACGGCGGGCGCGCCGGAAGCGACAGGCAGCCGGGCACGGCCGGGCATGGCGCGGCGTGCCACCACCGGGAATACCGCTACCGACAGCAACGACATTCCGGCCGACAGCTTCGTCTGGAAGCCCGTCCTGCCAGCCTCGGAGATCAAAGGCGCGTTCCGGACCCGGGCCACTCGCATCGCACGGACGATCATCGGTGATGGGCAGCCCGGCGCGGACGGCGAGCGGCCTTTCGGGCAACGGGACTTCGTCCTCGACCGGGCGGACGACCCCGAGCTGGTGCGGCTGCTGTTCGGCTCCGCCGACTGGAAGTCGCCGTTACGGATCTCCGACGTCCACCTGGCCACCGGGCTGAGCCGGCTGGAAGCCGACGCCCTGCGCACGTCCTCCACAGCGGACGGCTCCCCTTCGGCAGGCGACAGTGCCTCGGCGACGGTCGGTGCTGCCCCAGCAGGCAGCGGCGCCGTGACAGGCGCCGGCGGCGCGGCCCCGGCGGCGGGCGGTCCGGCCTTCGCGTCCGCGGCGGGCCGGCTCGGGACGCTCTCGACCCAGGTGGCGCTGGACCGCTGGACCTCGGCCCCGGCGGACGAACGGCTGTTCACGATCCTTCCCGTGCAACAACCGGAGGCGAACAACAAGAAGAAACAGGGCTGGGAGCCGATCACCATCGAGATCGACCTCGACCGGCTGACCACCGGCTGGCCGAATCCCGGGAAGCCAACGGAACCGGAGGAGCGGGCGGGGCGGGCGAACGCCGCGCTCATCCTGCTGTACCTGGTCCTCGCCGAGCTCGCCGCCGGGACGCTGCCCCTGGGCAGCCGGGGCACCCGGGGCCTGGGAGCGCTCACCGTGACGAAGATCGACGCACAGGCCCGCGGCCCCGCCCGCGCGGCGGGCACGGACGGGCGTCCATGGCCGGCCGGCTGGTCCGCGACGGAAGGGAAAGCGGGCCCGGCGGCGGTCGTCGCGGCCGTCCTCGCCGAAGCGCGCAAGCTGCTGCCGGCCGACGGTGACTGGATCCGCTGGATCGGCCCGCCCGGCACACCCGGCAACAACCCGGACGGCAGCGCCGCAGGTGACGGCGACGCCGTGAACAACGGCGAGGGGGAAGCATGACGCTCCGCAAGGCACTGCTGGGCGAGCGGCGACTGCCTGGCGGCGGGCTCTCCGACGCGCTGGCCGCGCTCCGGGACATCGAGCCCGTGCCGCCGCTGCTGTACGCCCTGCTCTACGGCACCGGCGGCCCCCGCTTCGCCGAACTCGGCACCGACTGGCAGCTGGTGGACGAACACGGCGAAGCGCTGCCTGCGGAGGCCCTTGGGAAGATCTTCGAGGCACGCCTGTTCGGCAACGGGCCGGATGTGCTCGCGGCCGAGTGGCGATGGGTAGCCGGGGCGGAGCACGCCGTCCTGGTCATACTCACCGATCCCGCCGCTTCCGATCCTCCTGTATCCGCTTCCCCCTCCTCCGACGGCTCCCGGACGGCGCCGCCGGAGGACGCGCGGCGGGAACAACAGCCAGCGGACACGACGGACACGGCGGACACGACGGACACGACGGCGTGCTGGGTTCGGGAGAACAGCTACCTGCTGTGGGGCTCGGCCCGCCCGCTCACCGAATCCACGGCGCTGCCGGCCGGTCTCGGCTGGGCCCGCTTCCAGCAGGACAGGGTGAGCCCGTTCGTCGCGCCGGTGACGGGTTTCACCGAACGTGCCAGAGCGGCCCTGCCCAGCTTCGAGGTTTTCGTGGCCGAGCCACGCTACGGCAACATCGTCCCCGCGGACGAACTGCTGTGCGGCGCCGCGGTCCCAGCATCATTCCCCGCCCAGGAGGCCTGAGCCGTGAGCAGAGCGCCCCGCGACAACAGCCGCGGTACCTACACCACGAGCAGCGGGAACGACAGGACCCGTGGAAACGCGGGGACAAGAAACGGAGCTCGGGCGAACAACTCCGGGATCTCCGAGGGGAAACCGTTTCACCACGCCTACAACTTCGCGCCGCTGCCGCCCCGGCCGGCCGGACCCCCGTTCGCGGACGGCGCCCCGGCCGGCCACGACCGGCTGCGGCCGGAGCTGTGGAACGGGCGCCTGCGGGTACGGCTGACCGCCCGCACTCCACTGATCGTCGGCGAGACCGCCTCGAAGGCGGAAAAGGACACCACGGACCACGAGGGCTACGAGACCGAGGCCGGCCACACCTTCCTCCGGCTCCGCTCCCGGTCCGGGCAGGCGAAAGGCGCCACGGAGGGCAACGACGTCGAGATTCCGGTGACGTCGGTCAAGGGAATGCTCCGCTCCGCCTACGAGATCGCCACCCTCTCCCGCTTCGGGGTCGCGGCCCGGCACGATCTGCCGCTGGCATTCCGTTCCCAGCCGTACGAGGCCCTCGAGCTGACCCCGGTACGCATCGAGGAGATCGACGGCGAACTGCACGCCAGGCCCCTGCTGGGCACCCGGAGAGAATTCGGACGGGTCGACGACTACATGCCGGCCGCACTGCTCCCCGACGACAGCGCTATCAAGAATTTCATCTGGGAACCGGCTGGCCTCCGCACCGGAGACGGCCTTGCCGCCGCCCGGCGTTTCGCCCACAAAGACGAGGTCAGCGTCGAGCTGACCAGCGTGCGAAACAATATCTACTCATACTGGCTGGTCACCGGGATCGGGGCGAAAGGAGGTGATATCCGCCCGATCGGCAGCGTTGCCGACAGATACCCCGAAACTATTACGGTGGACGGCTGGGTCTGCCGCACGAACCAGAATCACGATGCGAAGAACTTCCCCTCGAAAAAACATGAGCGAATCTTCTTCACGGATCCGGACAACCTGTTGCCACCGAAACCCGTCCGGCTTACCGACACCGTCGCGGCCGCCTACCGGGAGGTGCTCGACAGCTATGTCCGTGAACTCGACGGAGCGCCACCGAGTGTCCGGCCGGGAAAAGAGAGGACAGCGTCCCTGCCGGTCGTCGAATGGGCAAGGAAAACCAAGGAAGAGCGAGTCAGGAAAAGCATCCGGAAGAAGAGCTCAGCGGGCAGAACCGAGCGACAGCGGCCTTTGGAAGCGGGGGATCTGCTGTACGGCGTGTTCTCCCATGACGGCCAGCGGCTGGAACGGCTGCTGCCTGTCATGGTCGGGCGCCGGCCGTTCTCCAGACCTCCGGCGGAGCTGCTTGCGGCGGCGCGTCGCCAGCCTCCCACGGCTTTTGACAAATTCTCCGCGGCGGACCGGGTTTTCGGCACGGTCGAGCAGCGTGCCGACGAGCGCGACGAACGCGCGACCGCCTATCGCGGACATGTCGTGATCTCCCCGGTCCTGCCCGAGAAGGTGGAGATCACCAACTTCCATAAGAAAAAGCTGCTCGGCAATGTCGGCCTCCCGCTGATCGAACTGGGCGCGCCCAAGCCGAGCCAGGCCCGTTTCTACAGCGCGGCCGACCCCGCCGGGACACCGGTGGGCGAGAGAATGCTGAAGGCGGAAATGTACGGCCCGGAGGCGGGCCTGCGCGGTTTCAAGGTCTTCCCCCGCCACCGCGACCTTGAGGACAGGCCCGACGACTACGTTCGGGACAAGGTCACCGTCCGGATCGTCGGCCAGCAACAACAGGGCTCCCAGAGCCGGGGCCAGGCTCAGGACGGACAGCCGGTGAAGCCACGGACAAAACGGAACGCCTCCGTGCTGGCCTGGGTCAGGGCCGACAGCACGTTCACCTTCGACATCGACGTCACGAACATGACCGACGCGGAACTCGGCGCGCTGCTGTGGCTGCTCGACCCTCGCGAACTCGCCGTCCCCAGAGAACTGGAGCCGTCGGCGAAGGCAGCCGATTTCGGCGTGTTCCGGCTCGGGCGCGGCCGGCCGCTCGGGCTGGGCTCGGTCACCCTTGAACTGCTGCCGGAAGACAGTTCTCTCGTCCGGGGCGAGACGGTGGCCGCCGCCTACCGGGATCTGTCCGGCTGCCTCGGCGCCATCGACCAGGATTCCGTGGACGGCGGTGCGGAGCGGTTCGACGAGATCGCGAAAACACTGCTCGAGTCCTTCCGGACGGCGACCACCGAAGCGACGGGTGGCAGTTTCGACAAAGCCGCCCACATCGCCGCGCTGCGCCGGGCCGCCACCGGCTACGGCGACGGCGTCCGCGTCGGCTATCCACGGGGCTCGACAAAACCGCGCCAAGGTGACGACATCTCGGAGATCGTCGCCTGGTTCCAGCTCAACGAGAAGGTCAGTGCACAGAATCCGAAAAAGCCGACGATGAGGTACGGCTACACGCTGCCTCTACTCACCACGAACGTGACCCCGCTCCACGAACTACACGAACAGTAACCTCACCCCGACCCGGCCCTCCTGGTGGCTGTGCCCCGCGGAGCACAACCACCAGGAGAAATCTCTACCCGGTCACCCCGGAACGAGCACTACGGAGATCGTCGAGGATGTCCTCGTACCGGCTCCGGTATTCAGCGATGTCCACCTCGATCATAATACCTTCGAGCAACTGCTTCTGGACCTTCTCCAGAAAAAGATCGAGAACGTCGAGGGCATCCTCCTGACTTACCGGAGTTCCCAGCTTCTCACTCAGCGCCTTTGCCAACGAGGCATGATCATTATTGTGGGTGGTCGGGCTGTTGTTACGAATCCGGGAAAGATTCTTCAGGGGCCCCTCCTCCCAGGGCCCCTTATTTCCTTTCTTCTCTTCCTTCAACACGTGCTCACAGATCGCGGTCGCGAGACAGACCGAGCCCCAGCCGTCGTTTTTCCCCAGCGCTCGGACCAACTCCAACCGGCGCGCGGCCTCCTCCCGCCGCTTCTCTACCTCCGGAATCAGAGCAGCACGAGCCGAATCCCAGTCGAACGCGTCCCTGCGCAGATCGTCGACTCTGCCCGCGATATCACGAAGCTCCCGCCCGCCCCGACGCAGCGTCGCCGCAGCCGCGACAAACTCCAGGGATTCGACCTGCCGGGCGGCAACATTCTTCAACAGACCGTCGTAAGTCGGTAATGCCAGTACATGTCGGTCCGAGACACTCACCGTGCTATGAGGCGGACCGGCCGGGCCGGTGTGCCGGATCTCGTCGATGGAGCCGACGTATGCCGGGCATCCCTCCTTCACAGCCCAGTCGAGTGCGGCCAACGCAGCCGCGAGGTTCATACCGTGGGTCGCCGGGCCGCCCAGGAAGACAACGGCCTCGGCATCGCGCAGCGCGAATGTCGCGTCAAGAACCCTGATGGAATCGACAATCTCCGCACGCATCATCTCGATGTTGTTCTCTCTGTTCACCTGGCCGGATTCTGACGGTGGCGCCGGCTTCAAGGTGATCCCTATCGGGTAGCGCAGCCGGGCCAGCCTGCCGTCGTACACCTCCCCGCCGTCGTGCCCTTCGGGCTGCGCCGCCTGGCTCCACCGCCGTTCGAGCGCCGCCCAGAGCGCTTCGATCTCCCTTTGTGCCTTGTCAGCGGTACTGACAGACGCGATCATCAAGATATCGATCTTCCAGTTGACTTCCTCGACTTCCTCGTCGATCCGGATGTTCTGGAAGTCATGGTCGAGAATGGCCGTGAGCTGTGGACGGAGATCCTGCCCGCCCACGCACTGAACCACGAGCAGCCGTCCCGAAGGGAGCGACGACCAACGCGCCGGATTCGGCGAGAGCCCCAGCTTCCGCCGAGGATCCCGACGGTCAGCGGCCTCAGCGATCTCGCGGAAGTAGCCGTCAGCCCTCCGAAAACCCTTCGAAGCCGTGAGCGCGTCGTGCGCGACGCTGCTGGCAACCTCGTTGAGATGCTTGACAGAACTGGACACCAGGAACTCCCTCGGCAGACGACCGGCGAGCTCATGGTTGTCCTCGACGCTTCCTATCAGAGGACCCAGCGTCCGCTTTCCGATCTCGGGCCAGTTACTTCCGTCCGGCTCGCTCTCCACCAGCTCACGGTAGTGATCATAGATCCACGAGCGAACCTGCAGGAGAGCGGCGACCTCGTTCCGGAGCAGCCTGTCGAGCAAGGCGCTCTCAACGGAATGATGGGAACGCGGGCCGAACTCGTCCTTCTCCAGCTCGGGCAGCCCCGCCCGCCCAACGGCATACCGAAAACCGTCGTCGTCCTGGATCTGACGACAGTGTAACGCCTTCCATGCCCAGCTTTCCCGCTCGTTTCCAGCACACTCGGCCAGTTCGGCCAGGCCGCGGAAGTGGCGTTTCCTGGAAAGCCAGCCACGCGCGTCCGACTGCAACGTCAGCGACGTTCGGCCATGCCCTTCCTGAAGCGGAACAAGATCGACCGTAAAAGTGGACTCGAGACAGCCGAGAAAGAGCCCGCTGAGACTGTTCTTCGCGCCCGTCCCATAGCCGAGAAAGACGCCGTCGAGCTGCTTGTTCTCGAGGTAGGAGTCAACAGCGTCCCGGGCAGCAGCGGTCAACGGCGCCCCCATCGGGATCTCGTCCACGGCGCTCAGCGCCACATCCGCGTAAAGATCCGGCCAGATTTCCAGCGCGCTTCTTATCAGCTTGAAGATCCGCCAGGTGTCGGCGGCCTCCGAAGGCTCCTGTCGCGTGGTCGCGAGAGCGAGCCGGGCGGATCCCCAATCCTTCTGACTACGGAGAAGAGTCGCCAGCGGGGCGCTTCGGCGCCCGCTTTTTCCTGTCCGCGTATTAGTGAATTCATGCGTGACAAGAAGCGGTTCTATATCGTTCCGAGCCTTGCTCAACTCCTCCTTCGCGGCGTTCCGTACAGCGCTGTCAGCAGCGGCGTTCGTCCACTCCTCCGCCGCGGCAGCCACGCCGTTCAGAACCTTCTCGATATCGGCGTACCTTTTTTCGAGATCGTGTACCGCCTCGCCGGAAAGCCGGCCGCCGGTGGTGATTCCCACGTCGGATGTGCCGAGCAGGTGGATTATTACCTTGCCAGCCATGTGCCCCCGTCCGTCCGTAAACGCTGTCGGCTGCGCACAGTGTGACAGGGACGGCGCGCACCCCGAACGGAGGGGGCTCGAGCACCGGGGCGGAAGGTGTAGGTGGGTTCGGTCGTGGCAGCAACGGTTTCCACCTACGGGCTCCGTGGGTGTAGGTGGCTTTGGTTGTGGCAACGACGGTTTCCACCTACGGGCCCCGTTGTCGCCTACGGCCTGCATTGTCCACAGGTAGCTGCCCTCGCTCGCGGGTGGGTGAACATCGTGGCAGCGTGGGGGCATGGCCCATGATCCCGGCTTGCGCCACCCGCGTGGTGACAACAAGAACAGCGGTGACAAGAACAGCGGCAGTAAGAACGGTGTCGGCAGGTGTCGCGGCAGCGAGGAGCCTGGCAGCGAGGAGCCTGGCAGCGAGGCTCGCGGCGACGATGGCTGCGGCCAGGAGACCTGCGGAAACGGTCACGCGTCCAGGCGGCGGGCCGGTGGGCGTGGGGAACGTGCGGGCTGGGAGCGGATCGCGGCAGCCCAGGATGGCGTCATCTCGGTCCGTGCGGCTCTGGATGCTGGGATGACCGAGGCGGAGATCCGCTGGAAGCTGCGCAGCGGCCGCTGGCAGCGGCCCATGCGGGGGGTGCTCGTCACCCATTCCGGCCCGATCACCGGCAGCCAGCTGCTGTGGGCGGCCGTCGAGTCGATCGGATCGGGTGCGGTGCTCGGCGGGGTGTCCGCGGCGTCGTTCGACGGCTTACGCGGGTTCGACGGCGGCCCGGTCGTCGTCCTTGTCGACGCCGCCCGGCATGTGACGCGGCGCCCCGGTGTCATCATCCGACGCAGCCGTCATCTCGGCTCCGATGATGTGCACCCGCGGCGGTCGCCGCCGCGGACCCGGCTGCCCCGCTCGGTCGTGGACATGGCCAGCTGGGCCCCGGACGAGGACGACGCACGTGCTGTGCTTGCCGCGGCCGTCCAGCAGCGGCTGGTCACCGTTGCCGAGCTTCGCCGTGTCGTCGAGCGCCGTGGGCCGCTGCGCCGCAACGCATTGATCATCGAAACCCTCGGTGACCTGGGTGACGGCGCCCATTCGGTGGCCGAAATCCTTTATCGAAAAATCGAGAACCGCTACGGTCTGCCGGCCGCGCGACGGCAGGAGAGGATCGACGCCGGTGGCAGCCACTGTCACCTCGACGTCTGGTACGAGACGTGGCGGGTCTGGGTGGAGATCGACGGTGGCCACCATCGGGAGGTGCGCCAGTGGTGGGACGATCTGGCCCGCCAGAACGCCGGTGTGCTCCAGGACCGCCTCATCCTGCGTTTCCCGGTCCATGTGCTGCGCACCGAACCGCGGCTGGTGGCCGAACAGGTCGCCACAGCACTACGCCAACGCGGC
This sequence comes from Protofrankia sp. CiP1_Cm_nod4, assembly GCF_982290645.1. Taxonomy (NCBI): domain Bacteria; kingdom Bacillati; phylum Actinomycetota; class Actinomycetes; order Frankiales; family Frankiaceae; genus Protofrankia; species Protofrankia sp. CiP1_Cm_nod4. Next base: position 22,949 of record NZ_CEVIVC010000043.1, on the reverse strand, counting down.
TGGGAGCCGGACCTGTAGGTGAAAACCGTCATCAACGCAGCGGTTTCCACCTACGGATACGGAAGCCGTAGGTGGAAACCGTCGTCGGAGCGACCGAAAGTACCTACGGTGCCCGCCGACGCCCAGCCGCCGATGCCCGCGGTTTCTACGATTCCGTGATCGGGAGGTAGACGCGGTTGCCGTGGGCGGCGAACTCCGCCGACTTCTCCTGGAGGCCGGCCGCCACGGCGTCGGTCTCGGCGAGGCCGTGCTCCTCGGCGTACTTGCGCACGTCCTGGGTGATCCTCATCGAGCAGAAGTGCGGGCCGCACATCGAGCAGAAGTGCGCCGACTTCGCGGGCGCCGCGGGCAGGGTCTCGTCGTGGAAGGCCTCGGCGGTCTCCGGGTCGAGCGCGAGGTGGAACTGGTCGCTCCAGCGGAAGTCGAACCGGGCGTCGGACAGGGCGTCGTCCCACGCCTGGGCGCCTGGATGCCCCTTGGCCAGGTCCGCCGCGTGCGCGGCGATCTTGTAGGCGATCACTCCGGCCTTGACGTCGTCGCGGTCGGGCAGGCCGAGGTGCTCCTTGGGGGTGACGTAGCAGAGCATCGCCGTGCCGTACCAGCCGATCATCGCGGCGCCGATCGCGGAGGTGATGTGGTCGTAGCCGGGCGCGATGTCCGTGGTCAGCGGCCCGAGGGTGTAGAAGGGCGCGTCGTGGCACAGCTCGCGCTGCAGGTCCACATTCTCCTTGATCTTGTTCATCGGGACGTGCCCGGGGCCTTCGATCATGACCTGGACGTCGTGCTCCCAGGCCACCGAGGTCAGCTCCCCGAGGGTGGCCAGCTCCGCGAGCTGGGCGGCGTCGTTGGCGTCGGCGATCGAGCCGGGGCGCAGCCCGTCCCCGAGTGAGAAGGTCACGTCGTAGGCGCGCAGGATCTCGCACAGCTCGGCGAAGTGGGTGTAGAGGAAGTTCTCCTGGTGGTGGGCCAGGCACCAGGCGGCCAGGATGGAACCGCCGCGGGAGACGATCCCGGTCTTGCGCCGCGCGGTCAGCGGCACGTAGCGCAGCAGCACCCCGGCGTGGACGGTCATGTAGTCCACGCCCTGCTCGCACTGCTCGATGACGGTGTCCCGGTAGACCTCCCAGGACAGTTCCTCGGCCTTGCCGCCGGCCTTCTCCAGCGCCTGGTAGATCGGCACGGTCCCGATCGGGACCGGCGAGTTCCGGATGATCCACTCCCGGGTGGTGTGGATGTCGCGGCCGGTGGACAGGTCCATGACGGTGTCGGCGCCCCAGCGGGTCGCCCACACCATCTTGTCCACCTCCTCCTCGATGGACGAGGTCACCGCCGAGTTCCCGATGTTCGCGTTGATCTTCACCAGGAGGGCGCTGCCGATCGCCATCGGCTCGGACTCGGGGTGGTTGACGTTCGCGGGCAGCACCGCGCGGCCGGCGGCGATCTCCGCCCGGACGGTCTCGGCCGGCAGGCCCTCGCGCAGCGCGACGAACTCCATCTCCGGCGTGATCTCACCCCGGCGGGCGTAGGCGAGCTGGGTGACGGCCCGGCCGGGCAGCGCCCGCCTGGGGGACGGCCGGCGCAGCCGCTCCCCGTGCCGGATCTCCGGCGGGGTGCTCCGGTAGGCCTCGGTGTCGCCGCGGGCGGCGATCCAGGCGTCCCGCAGCGGGGGCAGCCCCTGGCGCACGTCCGTGACCTGCTCGGTGTCGGTGTACGGCCCGGAGGTGTCGTACAGGATCACGCTGTCGCCGGTGGAGAGCGGCACCTCGCGCATGGGCACCCGCAGGCCGTCCGCGGCGCCGACCAGGTAGGTCTTGCGGCTGCCGGGCAGCGGGCCGGAGGTGACCGGCGTGGGTGGGCCGCCAGGCGTGGGTGGGCCGCCGGGCGCGGACGCGCCGCCGGGCCCGCCGGCAGCGGGCCTCCGAGTGTCACGCCCCGTGGAGCCGGGCGCGCCATCGGTGACGGGCGCTCCGTCGTTGACGGGTGTTCCGTCGTTGACGGGTGTTCCGTCGTTGACGGGCGCGGACACGGAGACCGATCGGTCGACAGGCAGCACCATGTGACAGCCTCCCTACGCCGGCATTATCCGGACAGGTTCTGGCGGTCGGCGGCACTGTGGGTGGAACCCAGCCGCCCTCTCAGCCTCCTGCGTTGGAAGCTCCCGCGTTGACATTGGGTGCGACGCTACGCCCAATCGGCACCCTGCCGCCACCCAATCGATGGAACACCCCCCCACAACCGGCAGATCGTGTCACAGCGTCACCGCGGACGAGCGCCAGGTGAGATGCTCCCGGGAGCGGGTAATCAGGCTGGGACAGTGTCCGCCCGGTCACCGGGAACGCCCCCTCACTTCTCCACCCCCTGGGAGCATGAATGATTCTGCTGCCACTGCTGGCCCTCTTCCTCGGAATCTTCGTCAGCGGGCTCGTCCACGACTGGTGCTACGACGAACCACCCACCACGGATAATGCGGGCGGCACCCGTCCGGACGCCACGACAACCACCTGATCGATCATCCGCCAGCTATCAGAAAATTTCGGAAGAAATATCGTCTGAATTTCCCGGAAAAACGAGGGAGAATTTTGCTGGCCGGCCGGCCTGGAGTTCATCAGATGAAACTCGTCCGCCAATTTTAGGAAATACCTAAAGAGTGCGGAAGAAAGCTTGTTGAAGGAACATGAAAAGCGTCGCCCGGCGGCCGTGTTCCGAATTCTTTGTTCCGGGTGCGGTTCGCCGGATGCGGTTCGCCGGACGGCGTCGGCACCGGGCCGACGGTCAGGTCATCGCGAGCAGCCGGTCCGCGGCGGCGACGGCGCCCCCGGCGGCGGCGAAGTCGTCGCGCAGCCGCCGCGCGGCGGTACGGAAGGACGGCTCGTCCAGCACCGAGACGATCGACTCGCGCAGCGCGGGCGCGCTCACCCGGCCGAACCTGACCCGCAGGCCCGCGCCGGTGCGCACGACCTGCTCCCCGATGACGGGCTGGTCGTCCCGGACCGGCGCCACGACCAGCGGGACACCGTGCGCCAGCGCCTCGCACACCGTGTTGTTCCCGCCGTGCGACACCACCGCGGACAGCCGCGGCATGAGATCGAGCTGCGGGACGTGCGGCAGCACAAGAATGTGTTCCTCAGCACCGCTGCCGGGGGAAACGCCGGCAAGAACGCGGCCGGTCGAAACGCCGTGAGCCGAGACGGCATCGGCTGAGACGGCATCGGCCGGAACAACGTCGGCCGGAACGGCATCGACTGGAACAGCGTCGGCCACAGCGCCGTCGGCCACAGCGCCGTCGGCCACAGCGCCGTCGGCCACAGCGGCGGCACCGGGCGCGGGATTCGGCCCGGAGTGGCCGAGGATGCCGGGCGGCGCCACGACTATCGCCTGCAGCCGGTGCCCGAGCGGCCGGAGCGCGTCGACCGCGACCCGCAGGAACCGGTCGCCGGCCTCGCGGGTCACCGTCCCCAGCGAGACCAGCACATGTTCACGCTCGGCATCCAGCCATTCCCACGGGAAGGCCGCCGCCGGCCGCCGGCCGAGCGGTATGCCGACGAAACCGTAGTGGCCGGGAAAGCCGCCCGTGCGCAGCATCCGGGGTACCGAGCACACCAGGGTCAGGTACTCGGAAAAGCGCAGGTCGCCAGCGCACGCCTCGTCCTCGGACACACCCTGGGAGCGCTGGAAGTCACGTAACGTGTCACGGACCCAGCGTCCGGCCCCGGGCAGGAGCTCGTACGGATCGTCCAGTTCGGCGGGCGTGGCGGCAAGGGTCGCCCACGGCAGGCCCCGGCGGCGGGCGACGAGCGCGGCCCCGACCGCCTGCTGGTCGACGACCAGCAGGTCCGGGGCGAACCGGTCGACCTTCGCGTCGACCTCGTCGACCATCGACGCGGCCAGTGGGATGAGGAAGTCCTCCCAGAGGAACTTCAGGGCCGCCGCGCCCCGCAGCCGCCTGGACTTCTCCTCGACGGCGGCCCGGGCGGGGCCGGTGAACGCCCCGGCGAGTGGCAGCAGGGCGAGCCCGGGGGCCAGCAGCGGCCCGACCACCTCCGGGTGGCCCGCGACGGCGACCTCGTGACCGCGGCCGGCCAGTTCGGCGGCGATCCCGACCGCCGGGTTGACATGCCCGGCCAGCGGCGGGACGACGAACAGGAAACGGCTCACCCCGCCACCCCGGTACCGACGCTCTCCCCCGGGCCGGCGGAGGCGCTGGCGGGACGGTTGAGATCCGGGGGCGGGACCATCCGGGTCACCCAGTCGGGGGTCTCGAACCGCTGCCCGGCGGTGCCGGGGTGGGCCGGCGGCGGGCTGCCGGGCTCGAACAGCCACCATCTGAGCAGGATGCGCAGGTAGTCGGTGGCCTCCCGCAGTACCGCGTGGGTGTGGTGCGCCAGGACGATCAGGGTGCAGTCCGGGACGAGCCGGGCGAGCCCTCCGGCGTGGTCTGCGATGTCGGAGTTCGCCCCGTAGACCGCCAGCACGGGGACGTCCAGGCGGGCCAGCCGCCGCGGGGAGAACGGCTCGGTGGCGAGCATGTCCGTGGCGATCGAGGTCTCCCGCAGCAGGGCCTGGGCGCCGCGGGCGATCCGGCTGACCGCCCGCCCGGCGGAGCGCTCCAGCCACCGCTCGACCTCGGCGTCGTCGAGCCCGGCCGACACCTGCGCCAGCGACCGGGCCATCCGCGCGCCAAGGCCCTCGACGAGGAAAGGCGGTTCGATCAGGGTGAGGCTCGCCACCCGCCCGGGGTGTTCCAGGGCGTAGGACAGGGCCATCGTCGCCCCGTAGCTGTTGCCCACCAGGTGGACGGGACGGTCGACGCCGAGCGCGTCGAGCAGCCCCGACAGGTCCGCCATGGCGTCCGCCAGGGCGTAGCCGTCCGGTGTCCGTTCGCTGCGGCCGTGGCCGCGCAGGTCGTAGCAGATCACGTCGGCGCCGGCGTGGGCGAGGCTGGTCCCGAGCGAGAAGTAGAGGCTGGACATGTTGTCCATGACCATGCCGTGCACCATGACGACGACCGGCGCCCCGGGCCCCGGGCCGCCCCTGGGCGACAGCCGCTGGACGTGCAGGCGGACGCCGTTGGCGAGGACCTCGGCCATCGCTACGCCCAGGACCGGGACGACTGGGCCGGCTGGGCCGACTGGGATGACTGGGGTGACTGGGACGGCTGGGCTGGCTGGGGTGACGTCAGGCAGTCGGCGATGAAGGAGACGACCTCGCCGACCCGCATGTTGATCACTTCGTCGACGGTCCGGTCCGCGAGGAAGCCGACGAAGTCGACCGTGTCGCCGTAACGCTGGCGCATCCGGTCGGCGAGGGCGACGAACTCGATGCTCTCCAGCTCCAGGTCGGTGTCGAACGACGTCGACAGGCCGATCTCGCGATCGATCACGTACTCGTCGCCGATGACGTCGTGCAGCATCGCCACGACGTCACGCAGGATCCGCTCCTCGACCGCGGCCCGCTCGGTGCCCGGCCCCGCTTCGCCGGATATGGCGGGGCCGGATATGGCGGGGCCGGATGCGGCAGGGCCGGATGCGGCAGGGCCGCCGGTCGTCGGATGTCCGGTTGTCAGAGGCTTGGCCGTCATGTCCGCGCTCCTTCGTTCTCCCGTGCCGCCTGTTCGACCTCGGGCGAGGTCCACGCCACAACGTAACGATCAACAGCAGAGCCGTCGACGGAGTAACGATCAACGGCAGGGCCGTCGACGGAGTGACGACCAGCGGCGTCGCCCGCGGCGGGACGGCGGCCGCCCAACGGATGGCCGTGGTCGTCCAGGGGCTCGCCGAGCGCGTTGATCGACTGGTGCGCGACCCAGCGGGCGCGCGGCGGCTCCTGGTCGTCCGTCCGCAGCCGGAGATGGCCAGGCGTGATCCCCTCGACGACGAACCGTCGTGGCCGGCTCGCCTGGCCGGTGTCGTCGGCCCTGGCCGCGGCCTGCCTGGCGGCCCGGAACCTGGCCAGCCACAGGGCCCGCAGGCCGGCGTCGGCTCCGCCCAGCTCGGCGAGCAGTGCACGCTCGGCGTCCGTGAGCGCCTCCGTCCCCGTCCCCGCCGCTGCCGCTGTCTCCGCCCCTGCCGCTGCCTCCGCCGCTGCCGCTGCCGCTGTCTCCGCCGCTGCCGCTGTCCCTGGCGTAAGCGGCGTCACCCGTTCGATGTCGATGCCAACCGCGCCATCGGGATGCACGACCGCCACCGCGAGGAACGCCGTGTGCGCCACGGCGGCCCGCGGGGGTGTGGCCGGCACGCCGTCACGTACCGGCAGCCGGTCGATCACCGGGCGTCCGGAGCCCTCGTCCGACACGCCGATCTCGATGCCCCACACGTCGGTGGCGCCGTTGTCCCACAGCCAGTGGCGGACGGCGTCCTTCACGGCGATCCGTCCGAGCAGCCACTCCCGCGCGGCCCTGGGATGCTTCGCCGCCAGGACGGCGCGCTCGTCGGTGTCGAGGTGGTAGCGCGTGACGAGCTCGCGGGAGGCGGTGTCCGCCCAGTGCTCCCGGGCGAGCACCCAGCCGCCGGCGGCCCGTTCGGCGACGGCGTTGCGCGCCGGCCGCAGCAGCATCGCCCACATCAGCTCGTCCTGGGAGAACCGGCGGTCGGTCCAGCCCTCGACACGCGCCCACACCGTGCCGTCCGCGGCGCGTAGCTCCAGATCGGCGGTGATGGCGCTGTCCCGGACATCCCGTATCCACACCGTGCAGGTCAGCCGCTCCCCCACGGCCGGGTGCGGGCCGAAGAAGCGCACGCCGCGCAGGGCCGAGGGCAGCAGCAGCCAGTCCGCGGCGAGATGCTCCCGCGGCCAGTAGCCGAACAGCTGGCCCGCGGCGTCGAGCAGCGCACCGGGCGCGCTCGTCACGACGAGCTCCCCCTGGACGCCCCCGGGGGAGACCGGCCCGGCCGTGACCAGCCCCTGGTAGCCGGGGCCGTGGAACAGCCGTCCGGCACGGTAGATCGACGGCCCGTCCACCAGCGTGTCGTCACACGGCTCGGGCAGGGGCTCCGCCGACGGCGCCGGCCCCGGCGGGAAGGCGTCGGCGAGGATGACCGTGCCGTGCGCGTACCCGTCGATGCTCACCCGCACCGCGCTCGTGCCCGCTCCCGGCGGGCCCTGCCCGGCCGCGGCCGGCAGGACGGTCGTGGTGATGGTCACCTCGACCGCCGGCTCGATCGCCAGCCAGCGCAGGGCCCGGACGTCGGTGACGCCGACGACGACACGGCCGGGCACGGCCGCCCGCGCCTGGCCGATCATCATCTCCAGCACGGTGGTCATCGGGATCACCGGGAACCTGTCGGCGAGGTGCGGCCACCCCGGCGGCTGCCGGTAGAAACAGTGATCGATGATGTACGGCATCGTCTCGATCGACAGCGTGCGCCGCGTCCGCCGGACGTCCCGCCCGCCCGGCGCTACCGCCGGCCCCGCCGCCCCGGCCGACGACCCGGTCGGCACAGACGGCACAGACGGCACAGACGGCACAGACGGCACAGACGGATGTCCGCCATGCCCGGTACGGGCGCCGGCGACCAGGCCGGCGGATGGCTTCTGGACGACGGCCGCCACCCGCGCACTGGCACCGGACGCGCCGCTCCTGACAGCGGACGCGGCAGCGCCAGCGGCGGACGCGGTGGCTGTCCATCGTGCCAGCACGGCTGAGATCATCGCGTTGGTCTCGGTGACCAGCGCGTCGAACTCGGCGAGCACCGGATGGCCGGTGACAGCGTGTCCACCGGCTGGATGCGCGCTGACAGCCCGGTCCCGTCTTTCCCGCGCTGTCAGCGGCCGGCGCTCGCGGGCCGTCGCGGGAGGGGCCGGACGGGCGGGCAGCCCGGCAGCCGACGGTTCCCGCTCCGGCTCCACCGGAGCCGACGCCGAGAGTGGATCCGGCCCCGGATCCGGGAGTAGGGCCGCATTCGAGCGCAGGGCCGGTTCCGAAGGCGGAGTCGGCTCCGCGGCCAGGGCCGAATCCGTGATCAGGGCCGAATCCGCGGCCAGGGCCGAGTCCGTGACCAGGGCCGAGTCCGTGACCAGGGCCGAGTCCATGATCAGGGCCGAATCCGTGATCAGGGCCGAATCCGCGGCCAGGGGCGAGTCCGCGTCCGGAGCGAGGACTGGTTCCGGGACCGAGCTCAGGTCCGTTACCAGGGGCGAATCCGAGGCAGGAGGCAGCTCCGGATTCGGGTCCTGATTCTGGTTCGGAGCCGGGTTCGGGTTCGACGCCGGATCCAGGGACGGATCCGGGGACGGGAGCAGCTCCCTGTCCGGCTTCGGAGCCGCGTCCGAATCCCGCTCCGGGTATTCCGGGTCCTGCTCCCGGTATGAGGCCTGCTCCCGGTATGAGGCCGGGATCAGGGCTGGCTCCGGGAAGGATGCCGTGGGCAGCAGCGATGCGGCCCGCTCACCGAGGCGGACCAGGGGGGCACCCAGGTTGAGCAGCATCGGCTGGCCGTGGTGCGTCCGCTGGGGCGGCCGCTGCCCGTCGTCGACCGCTTCTTCCGGACCGTCACAAGTGGCCGACGGTGACAACGACCGCAACGGGGATGGCGGGGACAGCGGCGATGGCGACGGTGACGGCCGCTGAGGCCCGGGGATCGGGAGCGGAATCGTGGCCGACGGGTTCGTGGCCGACAGCCGGTCCATCCGGGGCGCGGCGCCCTCGACCCAGAACGCGGCGACCACCCGTCGCAGCTGGTCCATGCCTGAGCGTTTCGGGGTGTTCGTGACGACCGTCAGGTGCTCCCGGCCCGGCAGCGTGTCCTGGACGAAGCCGGCGATGCTGCCCACCCCGACCTGGACGAAGACCCGCACGCCCTCGGCGTACAGCCGCTCGACGAGCTGGCGGAACCGGACCGGCTCCAGCAGATGGCGCACCGCCAGCTCCCGGATCCCGTTCTGGTCGTCGGGGTAGGGCGCGACCGTCGTCGCCGACCACACCGGCACCGTCGGCGTACGGATCGGGATGCTGGCCACGTCGGCCCGGACCTTCGCCAGGAACGGGGAGAGGAACGGGGAGTGGAAACCGGAGCGGAACGGCAGGATCCGGCCCAGCACGCCCTGGCCCCGCAGCCGTTGCAGGGCGCTCTCGACGCTGCGCTCCTCCCCGCAGATGATCGACTGATGCGGGCAGTTGTCGTGCGAGACCACGACGTCCGGGAGGTCCGCGATGGTGGCGGCGGCCGTGTCCGCGCCGCACCCGAGCGCGCCGAAGGCCACCCCCGGCACCTCCAGGGAGTACGGCTCGAACGAGGCGATGAACCTGTCCACGTCCTCGGCGTCGATCATCCCAGCGGAGATCATGGCGTTCCACTCGCCGATGCTGTGGCCGCCGACGAGGTCGGGGAAGATCTCCAGCCGGCGCAGCGCCGCATCGAGTATGCGGCCCACCTCGACGCTGGCGACACCGTGCTCCCCGAGCGCCTCGCCCCCGCCGCCCGTCCCGACGCCGCTCGTCCCGACGCCGCTCGTCCCGACGCCGGCCGGGCTGGGGCCGGCCGGGCCGGGGCTCCCGGGGTGGACGTACCGCGGGCGGGTGAGCGCGAAGTGCGCGCTGACGTCGTCCACCCGAGGGTGGAAGTTGTCCTCCAGGCCGCAGAACAGGAATGCCGTCCGGTCCGGCGTGGTGGTGGCGCCGAGCAGCGGTGAACCGGTGAACCACAGGTCGTTGCGGCCACGCCAGGGCCGGCCGCGCTCGACAACCGTGCGGGCGAGCGCCAGCCGGCGCCGGTCCGGCGCGACGATCGCGAGCCGGACCGGCCCGCCCTCGGGTGGGGCGCCGCTGTCGTCCCGCGCCAGCAGGTCCTGGTCGGGGATGGCGAGCGCGCGGGCGATCTCCGCCGGGCTCGAGCCGGCGAACAGCAGCACCCGCTCGCCGCCAGGCCGCGCGTCCGGGCGGCTGGACGGCCCGGTGGCAGTGGCCACTGCCGTGGCCACTGCCGGGACCAGGACCGGAAGCGGGATGGTGGCCGGGAGCAGGCCCGTGCCCGCGGGGGCGGCCGCCGCCATGAACGCGGCCGGCGGCATGAACGCGGCCGGGCCTGGCGGGGGGAGCGGTGCCGGGACCGGGAGCATGACCGGGACCGGCACCGGGATCGTGGCCGGGAAGGCCAGCGACGGCGCGTTCGACGGTGACGGCGCCTCCTCGACGACCACGTGCGCGTTGATCCCGCCGAAGCCGAACGCGTTCACCCCGGCCCGCCGCGGCACACCGCCGTCGGCGTCCCAGGCCTCGGCCTCGGTTATCGGCCGCAGCCGGGTGCCCGCGAACGCCGGATGCGGCTGCTCACAGTGCAGAGATGGTGGCAGCACGCGATGGTGCAGCGCCAGCGCGGCCTTGATCAGCCCAGCGGCGCCCGCCGCCGGCATGGTATGCCCGATCATGGACTTGACGGAGCCGACAGCGATCGGCCACGCCCCTCCATAGCCTCCTCCGTAGGACCTCCCATAGGCCCCTGTGCCAGTCCCCGCGCCGGCGCCGAAGACCTGCTGGAGGGTGGCCAGTTCGGCCGCGTCCCCGGCGGGGGTCGCCGTCCCGTGCGCCTCGACGAGGCCGAGCGCGCCGGGTGCCCTCGGGTCCAGCCCGGCGTCGGCCCAGGCCCGCTCGACGGCGAGCACCTGCCCGTCGGACGCCGGCGCCAGCAGGGTCGACGTCCGCCCGTCGCTCGCCGAGCCGCAGCCGCGGATCACCGCGTATATCCGGTCACCGGCGCGTTCGGCGTCGGCCAGCCGTCTGAGGACGACCATGCCGACCCCCTCGCCGATGAGGATGCCGTCGGCCCGCCGGTCGAAGGGGCGGATCCGCGAGCTCGGCGACAACGCCCGCAGCAGCGAGAAGACGCTCCAGAACGTCACCTCCTGCGCCAGGTGCACACCACCGACGATCATGGTGTCGGCCCGGCCGGCGACGAGCTCGCGCACGGCCGTCTCGACGGCGATCAGGGACGACGCGCAGGCCGCGTCCAGCGTGTAGGCCGGGCCGCGCAGGTCGAGCCGGTTGGCGATACGGGACGCGGCCAGGTTGGGCACCAGCCCGATCGCGGCCTCGGGGCGCCGCGGGCCGAGCGTTTCGGCGAACGCGGCGCGCACCCCGGCCAGCTGCTCGGCCGTGAGCGTCGGGACAAGCTCGGACAGGCTGGCGACCAGCTGTGCGGAGACCTTGATCCGCTGGTCCAGCCGGGCCATCCCGGAGGCGAAGTAGCCGCCGCGGCCGAGTACCACCCCGGTCCGCGCCCGGTCACCGAGCGCGTCCGTGCCACCGGCGTCCGCGATCGCCTCGGCCGCCACCCGCAGGGCCATGAGCTGGTCGGGCTCGGCCCAGTCCACGGCCAGCGGCATGATCCCGAACTGGGTCGGGTCGAAGGTCGCGAACTCCTCGATGAACCCGCCGCGCCGGCAGCGGATCCGTTCCCCGGCCGCCGCGGGACCGTCGTCGGCGGCGGAGTCCGGGGCGAGGCCGGGCGGGGCGTCGGGATCGGGTGCGCGGCCGGCGTCCGGGCCGGGATCCGGATGGAAGAACTCCGGGTCGAAACGTCGCGGCGGGATGTCCCGGATGGCGTCCACGCCGGTGCGGATGTTGCGCCAGTAGGTGTCGAGGTCACCGGCGCCCGGGAACACCGCGGCCATCCCGACGATCGCGATGCCCGCACCCGGGTTCGACGGCCCGCCGGGCCCGCCCGCCCTAGATCCCGGCATCGAAGGCGTCCAGGGAGCCGGAGAAGTAGACCACCTGCGGGTCGTCCACGTCGGCGGCCAGCTCGCGCAGGACCGCGGCGACCCCGGCGTCCGGGTCGATCAGCTCGATACCCCGCCGGGCGTAGGCGCGTGCCAGCTCCGCCGAGACCATTCCCCCGGCGGGGCCGGGCGATGCCCACGGGCCCCAGTCCAGGGACACGACACGGCCGCGCAGCCGCCTCGCCCAGGCGTGGGCGCAGGTGTCGAGCGCGTCGTTGGCGGCGGCGTAGTCGACCTGCCCCCGGTTGCCGAACACCCCGGACACGCTGCCGAAGAGCACCAGGAAACCGATGTCGGGCCGCAGCGCGTCGACCAGCGTCCGGGCGGCGTCGACCTTGGTCGAGAACACCCGCTCGAACGAGCGCGCCGTCTTCTCCCGCAGCGGTTTGTCCTCGCGGACGCCGGCGCCGTGGACCACCCCGTCAAGCCGTCCGCGGTCGGCGTAGATCGTTTCGACGACCGCGCGCAGCGCGTCCGGGTCCCGTACGTCGACGGCGTGGTAGCGGACGAAGGACGCGCTCGCGCGCAGGGCCGCGACGGTGGCCCGCACCTCCCGCTCGGCGAGCAGCTGGGCGGCACGGGCCTCGATCTCGACCGGCCGGCGCAGGCCGGTGGCGATCAGGGCGCGGCGCAGTTCCGGCGCGTCCGCCGCGCCGGCCGTCGCCGGATCCTCGGCGGCGGTCGGCAGCGGCGTCCGGCCGATCAGCTCGATCCCGCAGCCGGTGGCCCGGGCGAGCCCGAGGGCGGCCCTGGCGGTGATCCCGCGCGCGCCGCCGGTGAGCAGGACGACCGAGTCCGGGCCGAGCTCCCCCAGCGCGCCGGAGGCCTGGGCCGACGGGACGGCGGCGACGTCGTCGTGCCACCGCCAGCCCCACGACGGCCCGGCGGCCGGGAGCGTCAAGGCCACCAGGCTCACCGGGCCCACCGGAGCCACCGGGCCCACCGGGACGGTCGAGGGCGAACCGGCGCCGGGGAGCTCGGCCGGCACCACCTGAAGCGTCGACCGGACGCCGTGCCGGTAGCCGGTCACCGGCGGGGCGCCCGGGGTGAGGAACTCCGTGAGCAGGTAGCCGGCGAGCCGGGTCGGCGCCTCCTTCGGGTCGAGGTCCACCGCGCGGATCACCACGTCCGGCGCCTCCCGGGCGAGCGTGCGCGTGAAACCGGCCATCCCCACGCTCGGGCCGGGCTCGTCGCCCACCCCGCGGCCGAAGCTGCCCCCACCGCCGGTCGCGACGACCAGGCGCCGGGTGCCGCCGGCGACCGCGGCCCTGATCGGGACGAACGCGGCGGGCAGGGCCGGTGGCGCGTCCCGGTCCACGGACGACACCCACCAGACGCCGTCCGCGCCGGCACCGCCGGCAAGCTGATCGGCGAGCGAGGCGTCGTCCACGGAGAACATCCGCACGGACGCGCCCTGCTGCTCCAGCAGGGTCGTCAGCGCCAGGCCGATGCCCAGGCCGCCCTCGACCACGGCGAACCGGCTGCCGGCCAGCGGCCCCGGCCCGGGGCGGGCACCGGCCGCGGCAAGGTCAAGCAGGTCGGAGAGGGTGCCCGGCGACGGCAGCGCGACGACCTCGACGACGAAGCGCCGCAACGCGGCCGCCGGGCCCGCGGAATCCCCCGGGCCCGGCGGGCCCGCGAAACGTTCATCGGGCCAGCCGCCGGCCTGCCGCGACACGGCTGCCGGGGCCGCCGGCCCGCTCCCGGCCTCCACGACGCTCACGGCCTCCACGAGGATCCCGCCGCCCGGGATCGCCGTGGGGCCCGGAATCGCCGTGGGATCCGGGACGGGTGCGAGCCCCGGGACGGGTGCCGGAGCCACGGCGTTCCCCGGGCCTACGGGAGGGTCCGCGTCCGCGGCGGGGTCTGTGTGTGCCGCGAGGCCCGCGTCCGCGGCGGGATACGTGTTCGTCGCAAGGTGGGTGTCCGTGGCGGGGCTGGCAGGCGGGCGGGTGACGATCCAGTCGACGATCCCGCGAATGGTCCGGATGGCCACGAGCTCCTCGACGACATCGTCGGCCAGGCCGCCCCCGGCAGCGCCAAGATCCATCGTCGCGCCGCCTTCGGCAGGGCCGGCCTCTCCGCCTCCGGAGATGCCGAGGCCGAGCTGTTCCGCCAGCGTGCCCAGGACCTCCGTCCGTTTGATCGAATCGATGCCCAGGTCGGCTTCGAGGTCCAGGTCCGCCGCCAGCATCTCGGCCGGATAGCCCGTCGCGGACACGATCACCTCCACCACCGCGCCCAGCACCGCGTCCGGCTCCCGGGACACCGGCCGCGC
>NZ_CEVIVC010000043.1:923-8485 GCF_982290645.1 Protofrankia sp. CiP1_Cm_nod4 | reverse complement strand
GCCGGCCGGGTGACCGGGGCTGATCCACCGAGATGGGCAGCGGCACGGCATGACCAGCCGGTGTCAGCGACGGAAGCTGTTCCCCGGCCGTCGGAAACGGACCGTGGTCGTACAGCTCCGATGGCGGGATGTGGCCGAGCGCGCCCGACGGCAGGGCGGCCTCCGCGCCCGCGAGCGCGGCCGGGGGGAGCGCCGACGCGCGGTCGGCGGCGGCCAGGTAGCTCAGGATGACCTCGCGCTGCGCGGCGACCAGCTCACGGGTCGTCCGCAGGAACTCGATCACGGCGGCGTCGGCGTTCCCCACCGACGGTGGGACGATCACCGTCGGCAGCTCCGTCGCCCCGGGGGACGCGGCCCACGACGGCGCTTCGGGGGCCGGCAGGCGGGACAGCTCGTCCGCCGGGACCAGCCCGCCGGGCAGGTGACGGCCGTCGGACGTCCGCACCAGGTGGCCGTCGACGAGCCAGCCGGGCCGGCGCGGGCAGTTCGCGGCCGAGACCACCTGGGCGTCACGCCCGGTGAACAGGGGCGCGGTGTCCACGGCGGCCCCGGCGGCCGCCAGCTCCGCCAGCGCGAGCAGGAGCCGGCGCAGCCCGTGTTCGCCGGGGACGTCCGTGGCGACGGCCGTGTGCGGCCGGCCGTGCAGGATCCGGCTGACGAGCCCGGTGAGGACCCGGCCCGGCCCGGCCTCCACGAAGATCCGTACGCCGGCGGCGTACATCGCCTCGATCTGTTCGACGAAGCGGACGGGCTGGGCGACCTGGCCGGCGAGGGTCCGCCGGACCGCGTCGGCGGTGTCCGGGTACGGCAGCGCGGTCGTGTTGGACCAGACCGGCCGTGACGGCGGGGCGATCGCGACCCTGTCCAGGTCGGCGGCGAACGTCCCGGCCGCGGCCGCGACCACCGGGCTGTGGAACGCGCACGCCACCGGGATCCGTCTGGCGGTGAGCCCTTCGGCCGCCAGCACCCGCACCGCGGCCTCCACCGCGGGGGTCGGACCGGAGATCACGGCCTGTTCCGGCGCGTTGTGGTTGGCGATCACGACATCGCCCGGGCCCGCCGGGCCGCCGGCCGGGCCCGCCGCGGCCGCCTCCAGCACCTCCCGCACCCGACGCGCCGGGGCGGCCACCGCCGCCATCGTGCCGGGGTCAGCCAGGCCGGGGTCAGCCAGGCCAGGATCAGCCGTGACGGGATCGATGCCGCCACTAGCGATAGCGGATCCGCCACTAGCGATAGCGAGGCCGCTGCTGGCGGTAGCGGGGCCGGTGCCGGCGGTATGGCCGGCGAGGGCGCCGGTTGCGAGAGCGCCGGGGGGATCAGCGGGAGCGGCGGTTACGGAGACCGCGGCGAAGGCGCCGGCGGCGCCCAGGATGGCGTCCGCTCTGGCTTCGCTGAGCGGCAGCAGATCGTCGATGTCGACGGCCCCGGCCGCACACAGGGCGACCAGCTCACCGTAGCTGTGGCCACCGAGGTGGTCGGGGCGCACGCCGAGGCCGGTGAGGATCTCGTGCATGGCGAGGCCGGCGATCCCGAGAACCGGCTGCGCCGTCCGGGTGTCGGTGATCGCGGCCTGCTGGGCGTCGGTGTCCGCCCGGCTGAACGCGGCCGGCGGGAACATCGCAGGCACCCACTTCTCCCCGCGTTCGAGCAGGTGCCGCAGCCGCGGGAAGGCCACGAACAGCTCCGCCAGCATCCCGGGCCGCTGGCTGCCCTGCCCCGGGAACAGGAAGGCGGTCTTCCCTTCCGCCGCCTCTCCTTCCGTTTCTCCTGTCCCGGCCGGCGTGGCGCGGCCGGTCCTGGCCCGGCCCGGCCTCCCCTGAGCGCCGCCGGCGACGAAGATCCCGGCCTTCGGGTCGTGGGTGAACGCACGGGCCCGTCTCACCAGGTCGGCGAGCTCGTCCAGGCTGGTCGCGACGAACGCCACCCGCACCGCCCCGCCGCGCTTGACCGCCACCGTCGCGGCCAGGTCGCGCAGCTTCCAGGGCCGCCCGGCGCCGTCGTTGACGCGGATCAGCTCGGTGAGCCGGTCCAGGGTGCGGCCGGCGGCCGCCTGGTCGGTGCCGCGGATGACGAACAGCTCGGCGGGCCAGGCGTCCAGCCCGTGGGTGGGTTCGGGGGCACCGTCGTAGGCGGAGAGCACCACGTGGAAGTTGGTCCCGCCGAAGCCGAACGCGGACACCCCGGCGTGCCGCCGCGACGCCGGCACCGCCCACGGCCGGGCGGCGGTGTCGAAGAAGAACGGGCTGGTCGCGGCGTCCCAGGACGGGTTCGGCCGGGTGATGTTGGACGTCGGGGGGCGCACCCCGGCCGCCAGCGCCCGCACTGTCTTGATCAGACCGGCCAGCCCGGCGGCGCACTTGGTGTGCCCGATCTGGGATTTCACCGAGCCGACGGCGCAGCCGCCCCGCCGCGCGCCGTGGCCGGCGAACACCTCGGTGAGGCTGGCGAGCTCCGTGCTGTCGCCGACGACCGTGCCGGTGGCGTGCGCCTCGACCAGGCCGACGTCGGCCGGGGAGATCCCGGCGCGCGCGTACGCCCGTTCCATCGCCAGCACCTGCCCGGCCCGGCTCGGCGCGGTCATGCCCAGCGCCCGGCCGTCGCTCGACCCGGCCACCGCTCTGATCACCGCGTGGACGCGGTCGCCGTCGCGTTCGGCGTCGGCGAGCCGCTTGAGGACGACGACGGCCACCCCCTCCCCCAGGCAGATGCCGTCGGCGGCCGCGTCGAAGCTGCGGGACCGGCCGGTCGGTGACAGAGCGTGGACGGATGCGAACAGCATGAAGTCGTGGATGCTGTTGTGCGTGTCCACGCCGCCGCAGAGCACCAGGTCCGAGGTGCCGCCGCCCAGCTCCTTGCAGGCGGCGTCCAGCGCCGCCAGCGAGGACGCGCATGCCGCGTCGACCGTGTAGTTCACACCACCGAGATCGAAACGGTTGGCGACCCGCCCGGCGATGACGTTCGCGAGCATTCCGGGGAAGGAGTCCTCGTCCAGTGTCGGCAGGCGTACGTCCAGGGCGGGCGGGACCGGCCCGAAGAAGGCCGGGTAGGCCGAGCGGAAACCATGGGCGGCGGCGAGATCCGCGCCGGACTCGGCGCCGAAGACCACCGACGTGCGCGACCGGTCGAACGGCCGGTTGTCGTAGCCGGCGTCACGCAGGGCCCGCGCGGTCACCTCGAGGGCGAGCAGCTGCCCGGGCTCTATGCTGCTCAGCGACTTCGGCGGGATGCCGAAGCGCAGCGCGTCGAACGGGACCGGCGGGAGGAACCCGCCCCACCTGGACGGCACCCGCCCGCCGCCCCGCCCGTGATCCGGGCCGGGGGCCTGCCCGCCGGAGGCCTGCCCGCCGGGGGCATCCTGGCCGGGAGCCCGGCCGGGGGCGTGGTAGAGATCCGCGTCCCAGCGGCCGCGCGGCACCTCGGTGACCGCGTCGACGCCCCCGACCACGTTGGCCCAGTACTCGGCGGTGTCGGCGGCGCCCGGGAACACGCAGGCCATGCCGACGACGGCCACGTCCAGCGGCCGGGCGGCCTCGCGGCGGCGGCCGCGCCCCCGTGCCCTGGCTCCCGCCCGCGCCCGGGTGCCCGCCCGCGTCGCGGCATCCGGCCGGGCCGGCTGCCCGGGCACCGGGCCGACGCCGGTGTCAACGCCGACATCGGTGTCACCGTCGACGTTGACGTCGGTCTCGGGATCGATGCCGAGGGCGACGAGACGGTCGGCCAGCGCCTGGGTGGCGCCCTCGCTCACCTGGGCGTGCAGGGCCGCCACCGTGGTCGGCTCCGACCGCAGCGCCGCCACCTGGCCGATCATGAACATACCGTCGTTACGCTGGGTGTCCTCGTCGACGGGCACCAGCCGGCCCTGGCCGCGGCGCAGGCCCTTGCTCGCGATCCGTGACCGGCCGAGGTTGAACCGTTCCAGCTCCTCCCACACCTGCGCGGGGACGAGCCCCTGAGCGAGCAGCTCGGCCCGCCGTCCGGCGAAAGCGGTGACGAAGGGTGACCGAACGACGCGGGTGGCGTGCCCCGGCGAGGTCTCCAGCAGGACGGTGCCGCCGCAGTCCAGCGCCGTCCGCTGGAAACCGGGCAGGATCGCGCCGGAGGTGACCGCCTCGGCGGTGAACAGGTACGCGGTGCCCATCAGCACCCCGATCCGGGCGCCGCGGGCGGCCAGGGGCGCGGCGGCCGCCGCGACCATCGCCGCGGACCGCTCGTCGTGCACACCGCCGGCGAACAGCACGTGCAGGCCCGCGAAGAACGCCCCGGCCGCGGACCGGCCGCTGGCGACGGACACCTGCTCGCCGTACGCCAGCAGCTCGGTAATCTGCCCCTCCCACAGCGGGAAGCTGGCCCGTGGGCCCACATGGCCGCCGCACTCGCGTCCCTCGAAGACGAACCTGCGGGCCCCGGCGGCGAGAAACCGGCCGAGCAGCCCCGGCGAGGGCACATGCAGGAAGGTGTCGACGCCGGCGGCCTGCAGGGACGCCGCCTGGGACGGGCGCCCGCCGGCGATCAGCGCGCAGGGCGGGCGGATCTCCCCGACGGCCTCGAGCTGGGCCGAGCGGATCTCCGGCGGGGCGAAGCCGAGGATCCCCACCCCCCATGGCGCGTCCCCGAGCAGGTCGCGGGTCTGCCTGAGCAGGGCACGGGCCTCGTCGCCGCCCATCAGGGCCAGCGCCAGGAACGGCAGGCCACCGCCGTCGGCCACCGCCCGGGCGAACTCGGCCCGGTCGCTGACCCGCGTCATCGGTCCCTGCGCGACCGGGACGCGCAGGCCCCGGTCGGCGGCGAAGGGCGCGCCCGGGGCGAGCGGGGCGAGCCGGACCGCGGCGGCGAGCTGGGCCTCGATGGCGTCCCGGACCGCTGTGACAACGCCGCTGGCGGTGACGTACCGGTCGGCCAGCGGCGCGGCGAAGGCGCCGTCCTGGCCGATGGGGAGGAACTGTTCACGCAGGTCACGGGCACCGAGACGGTGCGCGACCGCGTCTTCGTCGAGCCCTTCGTCCGCCTGCTGGCCGGCGAGCCCGGCGACCGGCAGGTCGGGGCGGACGTACACCCGGTGCCCGGCGAGGAGCGTGGTCTCGCTGCCGTCCATGCCCCGGATGGCAGCGGCGACCTCGGCCGGCAGCTCCATCTCCCGGACGAGCGCGAGCTGGGCGTCGAGCACGACACCGGCCGCCCCCGCGGCAACGGCGGCGGCGGCGGTGTGCGGCCCCAGCCCGCCGGCGGCCCACACCGGCAGGTCCAGGCCGTCGGCGGCGAACAGGTGCTGGAGCAGGGTGAACGTGGTCAGGTCGCCGACCCGGCCGCCGGCCTCGCCGCCCCGGGCGATCAGGCCGTCGGCACCGGCCGCGGCCGCCGCCCGCGCCTGCGCGACCGAGGTGACCTCGATGAGGACGCGCCGACGCCCGCCCGCCGACGCCGCCTCCACGTCCCACTCGCTGTCCCGCTCGACGTTCCGCTCGACGTTCCGCTCGCTGTCCCGCTCACCGCGGGCCGGGCCGGTGGCGAGGATGACGGTGTCCACCTCGGGCGGCAGCTCCCGCGGGCTGGTGGCGCAGCCGACGGGCACCCGTACCCCGAACGGGCCGCGCGACCAGCGGGCGGCGTCCGCGAGCGCGGCGCGTGCGGCGGCGGCATCCCGCCCCAGGTCGAGAACGCCGAGGCCGCCGGCCCGGGCCACCGCGGCCGTCAGGCGCGCGTCAGGCTCGGTGAAGGGAGTGACCGCGACGACGAGGTCCCGTGACGGCCCGGGGACCCGCGCCGCCCCGGCCCGCGGCACCCCGGGGCCGCGGGCCTGCGGGTTACGGTGCGTGCTGGTGCTCATGGGTGGTCCCTCCTGACCGGGCCGCGGGCGGCCGGCCCGGTACCTGCCGGCCCGGTACCTGCCGGCGCGGCTGCCGGTATCCAGGTGCGCGGCCACAGCGACGATCGCCTGTCGGCCCGCCGGCCGGCTGGTGGCCGGCGGGCCGGCGGCCACGGGCGTGCCGCGGCCGACACGCCGAGGAGCCCGGGAGCCGAACCGTATACATGCACAAAGAAACAACTATGACACATTATATTCACAATAATGCGCCAGAAAAAGCAACCAAAAATCACGCGACTCACAACGACGACAGTTTTCAAGGTCGACATCATTTCCCAGCAGATCGTTGGCCGACGGTCCATGACGGACACCAACGGCGATCGACACCGGTTCACCGAGATCGGCACTTGCGGGTGCCGGACCAGCTCCTTCCCCGGACAGGCAGGACATGGGCGCGGACACCGTGCCACCGGATGCGTGTCGGAAATTTTAGCCCCCCGGGAAAACCGGCCGGCGGGACCCACCGGCCGGGCAACACGGAGGAAACCGGACGCGGACACAGCGCAGCTATCCATACACGGAAGGGCAGGTACGGTGACCGCTTTCGGGACGTCCGGTTTCGTCGGGCCCGGCCATCCGCGCCCCGCCGCCGATGCCGCCGACGATGCCGCCGCCGTAGATGCCGTAGATGCCGCCGGCAATCCGCTGGCAAAGGCGTCCGCACGGCGTTCCCGCGACCGGTCGTCCCCGGTACGGATCGTCCTTGTATCCGAATCCGGCCGAAGCGCGGGAGGATGTGAGAAAACGCACCCGGCAACCGGTGTAGCCGGCCATGCGGTGGCCCGCCGCGTAGCCGGCCCGGGTCCCGCACGGCCACGCGGGACGGCACCGGCCACGGCCATCCGGGCGATCCCCGGCTCAGACCGGGGCGTGCAGGTCACGGCTCTCGACGATCGCCCCGTCCGAGACCACCAGATGGTCGAAGGAGCCCTCGGACTCCGCGATCCAGAACGCCCCGCCGAGCGTTATCGGGTCCAGGTTGTGCCGCTGGGAGGCCCGGAACCGGCGGCGGCGCACTAGCACGACCCGCAGCGGCCCGCGGCCGCCGAGCAGCGATCCCCACACGACGGTGAAGACCACCGGCGGATGCCGCCCGTCCACCGCCGTGGTGCCTTCCTCCCAGCCGAGAATCGGCGTCCGGTCGAGCGGCTGGTCAAGGCGGGTGGTGGAATCGTCGGCGGACTTCAGCCGCCAGTGCAGAAGGCCCACCGGCGAACTCACCAGTTCGACTTCCACACCGGAAAGCGGCAGTTTTATCCGGTCGTACACCTGGTCCATCGCGTCACCCCCGGCCGCGTCACCCCGGACCGGTCGAGGCCGCCGGTCCCACGCCGCAGACGACATCGCCCACCCCACCATCGGATGCCGTCGCCCAGCGCCGCGAGGACAAAGATCTGTCAGCGGCCACGGGTAGCGCATCCTCCCCACGGGGTGAGAGGAAGATGAATTAGATCATATCAGTTCACAGCATGTGCCACAGCGGCCGGCACGGCGACACGACCGGCACGGATACGGCGACGCCAGTCACCCGGTAATCGCACGCCGGATATATCCCGACCATACGTCGATCATATTTCCACCACATACTTCCGGCATATTTCCAGTGTACTTCCGGCATACTTCCAACGATATTTTCGGCATATCTCCAACGACCGGACCGGCCCATCGGGACAGCGGCCACGGCCGACCACGACCACGA
>NZ_CEVIVC010000043.1:0-669 GCF_982290645.1 Protofrankia sp. CiP1_Cm_nod4 | reverse complement strand
TGGCCCAGGGGGCTCCGCGGGACACGGCTCTGGCCCCCGGCCCGGCCGGGCTCACAGCGGATCCTGGGCTCACAGCAGGTGAAGCGCACGAGCCCGGTGCACGGCGTCCCGGCGGCGGGCCACGTCGAGCTTACGGTAGATGCTCTTGAGGTGGGTCTTCACGGTGTTCACCGAGACGAACATCTCGCTGGCGATCTCCGCCGTGGTGAGCATCGTCGGCAGATAGCTCAGGACCGTCTGCTCCCGGCCGCTCAGCGGCTCGACAGCGGCCGGCGGCGGCCCGGCCGGCTCCACCCCCGGCCCGGCCGTCCCCACCGCGTGTCCGGCCTGCGGCCCGACCTGGGAGGAGCCCGCCAGGACACTTCCGGCCGAACCGCCCGGACCAGCCGGACCGGTCGGGCCGGCCGGCCGGCCGGCGGCGCGTCGCGGGAGCGGCGCGTCCGGCCGGGCGATGTCACCTGGCACCGCCGGGAGGATGCCACGGGCCGCCGCGGCCGGCTGGCCCACCGGTCGCGGGCGGGGTGAGCCCGCCCGCCCGGTTCCGCCGGCGGGGCCGCCGGTGACACCCGCGATCGTCGGGGACGCCGGTGGCCGCGGCCGGGCCACGGCTGGTCGCGCGGCGGCGGCTCCCGACCCGGCGAGCCGCGCCCCCGGCGGCCCGGACCCGGG